>DATNKQ010000559.1:0-12552 GCA_035603315.1 Thermoanaerobaculia bacterium | reverse complement strand
GCCTTCAGGTGAGCGTCGGGGAAGCGCTCCTTCAAACCGCGCAGCATCTCCTCGTACCAGGCGAGCGAGAGGTCGGGGTGGAGGCCGCCGACGATGTGGAACTCGGTGACGGCGTTGCCCCCCTGGTCGGCGGCGTGGGCGTAGACGTCCTCGTGGCTCATCTGCCAGGCGTGCTCCTCGCCGGGCAGCGCGGCGAAGCTGCAGAACTTGCAGTTGTAGGTGTAGACGCAGATGTTCGTCGGGTTGATGTGCCGGTTGACGTTGAAATACGTCAAGTTGCCGTGCAGGCGGGTGCGCACCGCGTCGGCGATCTTCCCGAGATGGAGGAGGTGCGGCGTCGTGAAGCAGAGAAGGGCGTCGGCGGCGTCCAGGCGGGCGCCGTCGCGCACCTTGGCGGCGATTTCCTGGAGCTGCGCCGGGAAGCTCTCGGGGCGGATTTCGCTGACGGCCGGGCTCATGGCAGGAGTATATCAAGGGCGGTGGCGGCGAAGAGCCAGACGGAGAGGAGGCCATTGGTCTGGAAGAAGGCGGCGTTCAGGCGCGAGAGGTCGCCCGGCCGCACCACCCAGTGCTGATAGACGAGGAGGGCGAGGCAGCCCAGCCAGCCCAACAGGTACCAGCGGCCGAGCCCGGGGTAGAGGCGGGGGAGGAGAGCGAGGAGGACGAGCATGGCCGCGTGCAGGGCGCCGGAGAGCCAGAGAGCGCCGCGGACGCCGAAGCGGACCGGCGCCGAGAAGAGGCCGCTGCGGCGGTCGAAGTCGAGGTCCTGGAGGGCGTAGAGGACGTCGAAGCCGGCGACCCAGAGGAGCACCGCGAGAGCGAGGACGAGCGGCACCGCCGTGGCGTCGCCGCGGATGGCGATCCAGGCCCCCAGCGGCGCCCCGGCGAGCGACAGCCCAAGCACCAGGTGCGAGGCCCAGGTGAAGCGCTTGGTGTAGGAGTAGAGGAAGAGGATGGCGAGCGCGAGCGGCGAGAGCGCCAGGGCGAGCGGGTTCAATCGCCAGGCGGCGAGGACGAGGAGGAGGGCGCTGGCGGCGACAAAGACGGCGACCGCCGCGGGAGTCGCCAGCCCGGCCGGCAGCGCCCGCCCCGCCGTCCGCGGGTTGGCGGCGTCGATCCGGCGGTCCGCCAGGCGGTTCCACCCCATGGCGAAGCTTCGAGCCCCCACCATCGCCACCACGATCCACCCGATCTTGGGCCACGCCGGCCACCCTCCGGCGGCCAGCATGGCCCCCAGGAAGGCGAACGGCAGGGCGAAGACCGTATGCTCGACCTTGATCATCTCGAGGATGATCTTGGCTTGCGCCACGAGGTCTCTCGCTTGCATACTCCAAATCATTCCGTATGAATCATTTACGATCGATCCCGGCTAGGTTGCGTAAAGGGCATTCTATCCAACCAAGGACCCATATGCCGGAGTCGTTGCGGCAAGGTATAGCGCTTCTCTTGCTCGCATTCGGCGGCCTCCTGACGACCGGCTCCGCGGCTGGAGGTCCGGTCGCGGCGTCCAGTCCGTCGGTGCCGGACGCTTACTCCCAACGCCGGTTGCAGGCGCTCGAATTGACCCTGGCGCAGCTCCACCGGCGGGAGGGCAGGGGAGGCGAGCTGGGGATGGTCAACTGGAGCGGCGGAGTGCTGGTCGCCGGCGCCCTTGCCGTCGCGGGGAGGCCGACGCTGGAGGACGTTTCCCGCTGGGCCGGCGCTGCCTTGGGCGCCTGCGCCGGCCGCTGGCAGAAGCTCGAATGTCAGCGGCTGCAGCTCTCCCTGGAGCGCCTGGTTCTGCAGTTTCCGGCCGTCCTACCCGCCGACCTGCTGCCGCGGCTGCGCGCCGCGGCGGCGGTCTCGTCCCCACCGCCGGGCGCCGCCGCCGTCGCCCACCCCTGGGACTTCGCGGAGACCGAGAACCAGCGGATCCTCTCCGTGGCGCGCAACCTCGGAGCGCAGGTGGTGGCCGGCACCCCCGACTCGGCCGCGGCCCGCGGCTGGGGCGCCTACGCGGACGCGTTCCTGGCGGCGCACGACCGCGACGGCTGGTACGAGGAGGAGAGCTCAGGGTACCTGGCGGCCTCGATCGCCAGCGTCCTCCATCTCGCCGACTTCGCTCCCCAGCCTCCTGTCAAGGAGCTCGCCCGCCGCCAGCTCTCGCTCCTCTTCGCCGCCTGGGCGCAGCGGCAGGTGGCCGGCTTCCCGGCCGGCGTCGCGAGCCGGACCTACGCGCAATGGGCGCTCGGCGCCAGCAACACCCCCTGGCAGGCCTGGGCCTGGCTGGCCGCCGGCATGGGGAGGGCGGACCGCTTCTCCTTCATGGAATGGCCCGAGCTCGCCGTCAGCCCCTATCGCATCCCCGCGCCGATCTGCCGCCTGCTCGCCGAGCGGCGCTCGCAGCCGGCCTACGAGATCGAGGTGCGGCGGCGCATCGCGGCCGCCCGGCGCCGCCCGCTCGACGCCGCCCTCTACAGCTACGCGACGCCCGACTACATCCTCTCCGCCGCCCAGGCGGTCGGCGGCCTGCGCTTCGTGGTCTCCGGAGGGCAGGAGGTCCTCGCCACGCTGTTCCCCGAAGGCGAGGCCTTCGCGCCTCTCTACCTCTGGAGCCGCACCAGGAACCAGCCCTCCGAGCGCTGGAAGAGCTGGGGAGAGCAGGACCTGACCGCCGGCCACCGGAACGTCGTGCTGGCGCACCTGGGCCAGGGCGAGGAGGCCGGCCATGCCTACCTCGCGGCCGGCTGGGCGCCGCCCGAGCCGAGCGGCGACGCCGTGGTCTCCCGCCGCGGCGGCACCTACGTCTCTCTGTCCACGGTGGGCGGCTGGGAGATCGCGCCCGCCGGCCGGAAGTTCCCCGACTACTACGGCGGGGCGGCCTTCGCGGGCTCCTGGGTGGCGGTCCCCCGCCGCCAGCCGGCGGATGTTGCGCTCGAGGTGGGCCGCCAGGCCGAGCAGGGCGACTTCGCGGCCTGGAAGGCGCATGCGGCGAAGTCGCGCCTCGCCGTCGCGGCCGGCGAGCTCCACTTCACCGCCGGCGACGGTCGCCGGATCTCGTTCCTGCCCGGCCGGTGGGCGGCGGCGGGAGGAGTCCGCCTGCAGCCGGAGGCGTATCCCCGCCTCCAGGGCCCGTTCCTCGCCAGCCGCGAGCCGGGACGGTGGTCGTTCTCCTTCGCCGGGGACCGGTTCCAGCTCGAGAAGCCGGTGCCCTGAGAAACGAGGTGCGCCGGCCGCTGGCCCATGGGCCAGCGGCGCGCAGTGTAGACTTCGCGCAGTCGACGGGAGCGAACCGCCATGACGCAGGGAGAGAGCGTGTACCTACGGCCCAACATCCAGGTGGAGCCGCTGATCGACCAGTGGTACGCGTGGTCCTACCTGATCCCGCCGGCCACGGCGGCGCGCAACCTCGTCGAGCGGCATCAGAAGATCATGGACTCGTACATCAACGCGCCGCAGGTCCATGCCGCCGCCGTCAAGAACCCGAAGATGCTGGGCGGTCCGTTCATCGACTACGACGGCAAGCGCGTCGACGAGATCCGCGCCCTGCGCGACGAGACCCGCGAGAAGCGCGCGACTCTTTTCCAGCTTTCGACCGCCCTCGAGGAGCTGGAGGCGATGCTGCGCTCGGAGGCCAAGGGCTTCTCGCTGCAACCCCTTTACCACAAGGTGCCGGCTCTGCTGCGGGGCTACGTCGAGCTGGTCTACGACCTCAACAATCATCCTTCGTTCCGGCTCGTCGAGCCGCTCCTCTACCGGAGCCCGCTGTACCAGGCCGACGCCCAGAGCCTCATGCTGTCGGAGATCGACGGCGACGATCGCCCCTTCGTGCTCAGCACGCCGCGGCTCGAATCCGCCGGCGCCGTCCACCTGCACGTCCCCTTCGACCATGAGGTGGTGGACGAGCTCTTCCGCATGAAGTCCCGCCCGCGGCCGCTCGCCGGACTGCGCGAGAAGCTCGGCCTGAACGGTTCGGGTTCGGCGGACCGCTTCGCCAGCTTTTTCACCCCTGAGCCGCCGCCGCCCTATCAACCTTACGAGGGCAAAGGCGTCCGCTGGCGCTACTTCGGCCACGCCTGCATCCTGGTCGAGACCGCCGGCGTCAGCATCGTCGTCGATCCCGTGCTCAGCTACACCTACGACAGCCAAGTGTCCCGCTACACCTACCGCGACCTGCCCGACCGCATCGACTACGTGCTCATCACCCACAATCACCAGGACCATGTCCTCTTCGAGACCCTGCTGCAGATCCGCCACAAGGTCGGCCACATCGTCGTGCCGCGCAACGGCGGCGGCAAGCTGCAGGATCCCTCTCTCAAGCTGCTGCTGGAGCGCTGCGGCTTCCGCAACGTCATCGAGCTGGGGGAGATGGAGGAGCTCGCGTCCCCGGGGGTGACGATCGCCGGGCTGCCGTTCTTCGGCGAGCACTCGGACCTCGACGTCCGCAGCAAGCTCGCCTACCTGATCCGCACGCCGCGCCACACTCTGGCGTTCGCGGCGGACTCCTGCAACATCGAGCCCGCCCTCTACGATCACCTCGCCGCCGCCGTCGGCAGAGTGGACGCGCTCTTCGTCGGCATGGAGTGTGACGGGGCGCCGCTCTCCTGGCTCTACGGCCCGCTGCTGACGCAGCGGATCGAGCGGGCGATGGACGAGTCGCGGCGGCTGGCGGGCTCGAACTTCGAGCAGGCCCTCCACATCGTCGAGCGCTTCCAATGCCGCGAGGTCTACGTCTACGCCATGGGCCAGGAGCCGTGGCTGAACTACGTGATGAGCATCAAGTACACCGACCAGAGCCGCCCCATCCTCGAATCGAACCGCCTGATCGAGGAGTGCGCCCGCCGCGGCATCGTCGCCGAGCGCCTCTTCGGCGAGAAAGAGATCCTCATCGAGTAGCGGCCTTTAGGTCGGCCGCGGGATGTCGTCCCGCGGATAGGGCTGCGCCATGCCCACCAGGATCTCGCGCGGGCCGCTGAACGGCTCCCGCCCGTGGGCGATCGTGAGATTGTCGAGCATCAGCAGGTCGCCCTGCCGCCAGGGGAAGAGGACCCTTTCCTCGGCGTAGGCGCGGCGCACCGCTTCGAGGTCGCTCTCGGCGATCGCCCCGCCGTCGCCGTAGTAGGTGTTGTAGGGCAGGTCCTCCTCCGCGAACTCGGCGAGCAGCCCGGCGCGGATCTGGGGGTCGAGCGCCGAGACGTGGAAGAAGGCTGCGTGGTTGAACCACAGCTCCTCGCCCGTCCGCGGGTGGCGCACGAAGGCGGGCCGGAGCTGGCGGGTGCGCAGCCGGCCGCCATCCTTCCATTCGAGGTCGATGGCGCTGGCGCGGCAGTAGCTCTCCACCTCGGCACGGTCCTCGGTCTGGAAGACGTTCTGCCAGGGCAGCCCGAAGCCGTCGTTGTAGTTGCGGAGGTAGAGGAGCTTGCGATCGGCGAAGCGCGCGGCGAGCGCCGGGTCGAGCCGCGCCAGCACCCGCCGGCCGTCGGCGATCGGCGTCTCGCCGCCCCGCTCCGGCGCGACGTTGCAGAAGAAGTAGATCTTCTGCGGGCAGGTCACCCAGTAGGTCCCCTCGTTGTGCATGCGGATGCTCTGCTCGGCCGGATAGTCCGTCGAGGTGTAGACGCGGTCGCCGACCTCGTGGCGCGGCGAGGAGCGGTCGCGGTAGTCGAGGAGGTCGCCGCCCGAGGTCACCTCGGTGAAGCGGCGCAGGCCGGCGGCGCCGGCGATGGCGAAGCCGCGGAAGAGGAGCGCGCGATGCTCCTGGAGCAGCGCGTCGAGCATCCCGGCATGGCCGGACGCCCAGTCGACGAGGTCGAGGGCGCCCGCCGCCGGCTCGATCATCAGCGGGATAGCGCGGCCGGGCACCGGGAAGCTGCGCCGGACCAGCTCGGCGTCCGCGACCCGCACGGCTTGACGGCGTGCGGCCCCGGGGCCGGGGAGGCTTGGCTTGGGAGGGATGTCCATGGGAGGCCTTTCAATTCGCCAGCGTGCCGGCGGGATCAGGTCGAGACCGCCTCCAGGTAGGGGCAGCCGGAGGTGGCGAGACCGAGGCGCAGCCGGTTCACGCGGGGAAACGAGGTGTCGATGCCGAGCCAGCCCAGCGTATCCCGCAAGGGAACGCTCTCGTCGAGGGCGCCGTAGACCTTGCGGGGCAGCTCGGCGCGGGGCTCGCCGGGGTGCGGCGACATTTGGGGGCTGCGGGAATAGCCGCCGCCTGGGAGGCGGACGAAGATCTCCTTCTGCGTCTTGACCCGTCGGAAGCGGGTGTCCAGGAACTCGTCGCAGATCTGGCGCTCGGGCTTGCGCGGCCGGGGGCAGTCCAGGCGCTGGAAGTAGAACCAGAGCATCGGCGAGGCCTCGGCCAGCAGCAGGTTGGCGACCTGCCAGCGCTCGGTGTCGTTGAGCGCTCCATAGAACCGCCGCAGCTCCGGATCCTCGAGCTCCAGGTTCCAATCCTCCTCGCCCCGGGTGCGGCTGAAGACGTCGTTGCAGAAGGTCAGCATCTCGAGGCCGCAGCTCCGCGCCAGCCGCTCCAGGGACTCCACCGTGTAGCTGTGCTCGACCGGCTGCAGGAAAGCGTCGGCGAAGGCGGCGTCGGGGAGGCTGCCGGCGTTGGCCAGGAATTGCGGCATGAAGTTGCCCTGGCGGAAGGTCGCGACCAACCGGCGCGCCACCGGCAGCTCCCGCGCCAGGTCCGGCTGCCCCGGTCTCCCCAGGAGGACCCAGACCGCGGTCTGGAAGGCGGAGGTGAGGATGCGATGGAACTGGTTGTAGACCATCAGCTCGAGCACGCCCTCCGGCTTGAGAGCGGCGGCCAGCCGGGAGAGCGGCACCGCCGGGTCGGCATTGTGGTGGATGACGCCGGTGCAGAGGACGTAGTCGAAGCAGCTCGCGTAGGCGGTTTCGTTGAGGCTCTCGCGCACCAGCCGCAGGTTGCCGACGCCCAGGCTCTCCGCATTGGCGCCGCAGACCGCCAGCGACTCCGCGGAGAGGTCGGACCCCTGGACCTGGGCGGTGGGAAACCGCAGCGCCGTGAACAGGGCCTGATTGGTGCCGCAGCCGGCGACCCAAATGCGCGGTTCCGTCGGCAGCAGGCCCTGCCAGCAGCCGATGTCCTGCGCCAGGAAGCGCGGGGCCAGGTCCGCCCGCTCCAGACGATCGAAGTACTGCGGCGGCCAGGGGTACTGGATCTTGCCGTAGAACTCGGCGTTGAGGTGATCGACCGTTCCCTGGTCCGTCGCGAAGTGAAGGTTCTGGATCTCCGCTGAAACCATGAGGCACTCTCCACCGTCGATGTTTCGCGCGGGCGAAAAATAGCACGAAGCGCAGCTTGACCGGTCAGAGGGCGGAGCGTACACTCCACCCCCCTTCGGCGATCGGCGCGATCGGCTCGACGATGAACAGACTTGGCCCCGTCGCCTATCGTTGCATCCAGTGCAACACCGACCTCGCGCCTCGGGACAACGAGCCGCTGGTCTGCGCCGTCTGCCAGGCGAGCTATCCCGCGCTCGCGGGCATCCGGCTCTTCCTTTCCAATCCCGATCAGGCCCTGCGCTCGCTGGCGGCCGGCCTGGCGCACGAACAGCAGGAATCGACCGCAGGCAGAGCGCGTCTGGCGGCCCTGACCGGCGCGAGCCCTTCGCCGGCGGCGGTGGCGCTGGCGGCGGGCGGCTACGATCGGCAGCTCGCGAACCTGCAGGTCATCGAGCGGGCCATCCTGCCGGTGCAGGAATATCTGGCGAAGAGACCGCCGCCGCGGAGCCTGTTCGCCGATTTCAACCTCGCCGGCGGCGGCCTCGCGAGCCTGGGGATGCTGCAGTATTTCTGGCGCGACTGGAGCGCCACGGATGAGGCGCGATTCCTCACCCGGCTCTTCTCCGGCGCCCTGCAACAGTTGGAAATCCGGCCGGAGAGCCTCGTCGTCGTGGGCTGCGGCGCCTGCGGCCTCGTCCGCGATCTCGCCGAGTCGTACCCGCGGGCCCCGCGGGTCCCGCGGATCATCGGCCTCGACCTCGCCGTCGACTCGCTGCTGCTGGCGAACGCTTTGCTCGACGGCGCCGAGCTGGAGCTCCACTTCACCTTTCCGCGCCCGCAGATTCCCTTGTCGCAGAAGGCCGTCCGGTTGCAGGGATCGGCGTGGAGACCCGCCGGCATCGAGCTCGTCGCCGCCAATGTGAACCGCCTGCCGTTCGCGTCGGCGAGCGTGCCGTGCGTGCTGACGCCCTACCTGCTCGACATCGTGCCGAGCCCGCGAACGGCCGTGGCCGAGATCCGTCGCGTTCTGGCGCCGGGGGGAGTTTGGATCAATTTTTCCAACCCCTTCAATTTCTATCGTCTCGAGGGCGGCGGCACGCCGGGCGCCGGATCGCCGGACGCGCTCGATCATCTGGACCTGCCGGCGTTCCTCGCGCGGAGCGGATTCTCGCTTCGCGACCAGGCGATGCATCGATTCACCCTCCTCGACCAGTCGGCGCTTTCGGAGTGGGCGCCGGCGATGACCCAGACCCCGGTCTTTTTCGTGGCGGAAAGGATTTCGCTGCCCGATCGCCAGCGGCCGGACCCTTTCGGCGAGCACTTCGCCGGCCGCGGAGATGCGATCTGGAGAAGGACGCCAAGAATCTCGACCTACCTCGCGGTCGTCGAGGAGAAGATCTTCACCGGCCGCGGCGTCGAGGAGGTGAAGAGGGTTGCGGCTTACAGCTTCGGCAACAGCCGCCCGCTCGCCAGGGAGAGCGCCTTGGTGGCCGAGTGGCTGCTGCGGCAGCTGGATGGAGCGCGCACTCTCCGGGAGATCTTCGATCGCTCGCGCGCGGAGTTTGGAGAGCTGGTGCAGGCGGACGAATTCCTGCGTTTGTTCAGGGACTTGCAGGACGCGGAGCTCGTCGAGCTGGAAGCGACTGACGAGGGAGGATCCCCTGCCGCGCCCGGGGAGCGCGCCGGTGGGCTCCCGGCACCCTAGGAGAGGTAGAGAGTCGATGCCGAGAGACGCACGGGGAACTCGTGTGGGCGGTCTGCGTTTCTCCTTCGTATATCATCGACAGCGCTATTCTGGATGCGTTTTCATGATTGAGAGTTTGTATAAAGATGGTGCAAGGTGCGTCGATCTGAGCCACGGGGGTTGAGCTGAGCACCGCGCGCCACGCCAGCCTGGTGGAGGTCCTGCGCGCCCACGCCGGCGAGCAGCCGGCGAGGCGGGCCTTCACCTTTCTCGACCAGGGTGAGGAGGAGAGCGGCCACCTCACCTACGGCGAGCTCGATCGTCAGGCGCGCACCATCGCCGCCCGGCTGCAGGAGGAAGGCGCCGGGGCGGGGCCGGCGCTCCTCCTCTATCCTCCGGGCCTCGAGTTCATCGCCGGCTTCTTCGGCTGCCTCTATGCCGGAGTGGTGGGCGTCCCTGTTTACCCGCCGGGCTCGCCGCGCGGCCTGCCCCTCCTCCGCTCGGTGGCGGCAGACTGCCGGCCTGAGCTGATCCTGACGACGGCCGCCCGCCGCGCCCGGTTCGCGGCCCTGACGGCGGAGCTGCCGGCGCTGGCCGGCGCCCGCTGGATCGCCAGCGACGCGCCGGCGGGCGATCCCAACGCCTGGCGCCCGCCGGATCTGGCCGCCGATCGTCTGGCGTTCCTCCAGTACACGTCGGGATCGACCGCGGCGCCGCGCGGCGTGATGGTGACCCACGGCAACCTCCTGCACAACCAGGAAGCGATCCGGCACACCTTCGGCCAGTCGTCCGCTTCGGTCATCGTCGGCTGGCTGCCGCTCTACCACGACATGGGGCTGATCGGGAATGTGCTGCAGACGGTCTACGTGGGGGCGTCCGCCGTGCTGATGCCGCCGGCCGCCTTCCTGCAGCGGCCGGCGCGCTGGCTGCAGGCGATCTCCCGCTACCGGGGGACGGCGAGCGGCGGACCCAACTTTGCCTTCGACCTCTGCGTGCGGCGGATCGACGGCGCCGACCGCGAGCAACTCGACCTTGGCTCCTGGGAGGTGGCCTACAACGGCGCCGAGACCGTGCGCCGGGAGACCCTGGAGAGCTTCGCCGCGGCCTTCGCGCCCTGCGGCTTCCGTCCCGCCTCCCTCTTCCCCTGCTACGGCTTGGCGGAGGCCACCCTGCTGGTGTCAGGGGGTGCCTGGCAGCCTTCCTCCGGGGCTGTCGAGCCAGCGGGACCGGCGGCGGAGCGGCGGCCGGGCTGTGGGCGCCCGGCGCCGGGCATCGAGGTGGCGATCGCCGATCCGGTCGGCGGCGAGCGCCGCGGACCGGGCGAGGTCGGCGAGATCTGGGTTTCGGGCCTCGGCGTGGCGCGCGGTTACTGGAGGCGGCCGGAGGAGAGCGAGAGCACCTTCCAGGCCCGCCTGGCCGGCGCGCCGGAAAGTGCCGGAGCCTTCCTGCGCACGGGCGACCTGGGTTTCCTCCGCGGCGGCGAGCTGGTCGTCACTGGCCGGCTCAAAGAGCTCCTCGTGGTGCGCGGGCGCAACCACTACCCGCAGGACCTCGAGCTCACCGCGGAGCGGGCCCATCCGGCGCTGCGGCCCGGCTGCGGCGCCGCCTTCGCCGTCGAGGCGACGGCGGCGGACGGGGAGCGGCTGGTGCTGGCCTACGAGCTGGCGCGGGGGAGCGCGGCGGCGGCCCCCTACGAGGTGGCGGCGGCGGTGGCGCGGGCGCTCGCCGCCGAGCACGAGCTGCGGCTGCACGAACTGGTGCTGCTGCGCCCGGGAAGCCTGCCCAAGACGTCGAGCGGCAAGATCCGCCGCCGTGCCTGCCGCGACGGCTACCTGGAGGGCAGCTTGGAGGTGGTGGCGCGCGGCGGGCCGACTGGAGCCCCGGACGCCTGCAGCGCCGAGGAGAGCGCGGCGGACGGCCTACCGCCGGAGGGCTCACCGGTTCTGCTGCGCGAGCTCGCCGCCGCCGCCGGGGTGGCGTCCGACCGCTTCGATCCGGCGCTGCCGCTGACCGCCTACGGCCTCGACTCCCTGGCCGCCGCCCTCCTCCAGCACCGGCTGGAGACGCGGTTGGGGATCGCCGTCTCGGTCGCCGACCTGCTGGCCGCCGAGAGCGCCTCGGCCCTCGTCGAAACGCTCCTCGCCCGGTCCGCGGAGGAGGAGAGCTCAGCGGCGCGGCCGTCCCCGGCGGAGCCCGACGTGGCGTCCGATCTCGTCCTCTCCCCCGGCCAGGAGTGGTTCTGGTTCCTCGACCGGCTGCTGCCGGGCAACCCGGCGTCGACTCTGATCGCCGTGGCGCGCGTGCTCTCGCCGCTCGACGTCGCCGCCCTGCGCCAGGCCTGCACCGATCTCGTGGCGCGCCACGGAGCTCTGCGCACGACCTTTCATGCCTCGGCGGCGGGCACGCCGCTACGGCGGGTGGGACGGCACCCGGAGCTCTATTTCCAGCTTCTGACCAGCGCCGCCGCCGGCGACGCGACCCCTGAGGAGCGTCTCCTCGCCGAACTCCACCGGCCCTTCGATCTGGAGACCGGTCCCCTCCTGCGGATCGTGGTGCTCGCAGAGGACGGAGAGACGCCGAGGCTCGGCCTGGCGATCCATCACCTGGCGGCCGACTTCTGGTCGCTCACCGTGCTGGCCGGCGAGCTCGGGATCTTCTACGACCGGACTTGTGGCGAGGCTGCGCCGCTGCCGGCCCCCCTGGCGAGCGGCTACGACGAGCATGTCCTGAGTCTGCGGCGTTGGCTGGCGGGACCGCGGGCGGAGCGCGAGTGGGCCTACTGGAGCGTGCGGCTGGCCGGCGCGCCCTTCACGCTCGACCTTCCCACCGACCATCCGCGGCCGCCGCTACCGTCCTTTCGCGGCGCCGCCGTGCGGCTCCGCCTCGGTCCGGCGGCGGAGGTCGCGGAGCTGGCGAGCGCCCACCGCACCACCCCCTTCGCCGTGCTGCTGGCCTCCTACCTGGCGCTGCTCGGCCGGGTCACCGACCAGGACGACTTGCTGGTCGGCACGCCGGCCGCCGGGCGCGGCGCCGCCGGCGAGGCCGGCGTGGTGGGCTACTTCGTCAACCCGCTGGTGCTGCGCGCCGGCCTGGCGGGAGACCTGGAGTTCTCGACTCTTCTCGCCCGCACGCGGGCCGAGGTGCTCGCCGCCCTCGCCCACCAGGACCTTCCATTCCCTCTCCTCGCCGAGCGCCTGCAGCCGGACCGCGATCCCAGCCGGCAGCCCCTGTTCCAGGCGATGTTCGTGCTCTATCGGGCGCCCCTCGAAGGGCTCGCAGCCTGCGCCATCGGCGAGCCGGGAGCGGCGTTCGGCTTGGGCGGCCTCCGGCTGGAGACGCTGGCCGGCGAGGAGCGGGGCGCGCCCAGCGAGCTGACCCTGCGCCTTGCCCAGGTCGGCGGCGAGCTGGTGGCGTCGCTGCAGTACAGCACCGACCTCTTCGAAGCGGTCACCGCGCGGCGCCTGTTGCGCCAGTTCGCGACTCTCCTGGGCGCCGCGCTCGCCGCTCCCGGCAGCCGGCTCGACGGCCTGCCGCTGCTCGCCGAGGCGGAGCGGCAGCAACTGCTTGGCGAGTGGAGCGAGGCCGCGCCGCCGCCGGCCGGCGAGGGCTGGCTGCACCAGCTGGTCCTGGCGCAGGCG
>DATNKQ010000548.1:0-7426 GCA_035603315.1 Thermoanaerobaculia bacterium | reverse complement strand
AGCGCGGCGAGCCGCGCCCCCACGCCGAGCTCTGGCTCGACTTCGCCGCCGCCGCCGGCGCCGATCCCGCCGCCGTTCAGGTCGCCCCGCCGGCACCCGCCGCCGCGGACACCGTGGCGACGTTCGATCGCCTCTGCGGCGACTCGACGGCCGCCGCCCTCGCCGCCCTCTACGCCTACGAGAGCCAGCAGCCCGAGGTCTCCGCCCGCAAAGCGGCCGGGCTCCGCGAGCACTATGGGATCGACGGCGCCGAAGCCCTCTCCTACTTCACCGTCCACAGCGAAGCCGACCTCCGCCACCGCGAGGGCGAGCGCCGGGCGCTCGCCGCCTGCCTCGACGCCGGAGCTTCCGCCGAAAAGGTGCTGACGGCGGCGGACAGCGCGCTTACCGCCTACTGGGGTCTGCTCGACGGGGTGATGGCGGAGATGGCTGCGGCTGCTTAATCGTCCAGGGGGGACTAGGGTACGAACGCCCAGTACTTTCTCCCCTTGCTCTTCCGTACCCGCAGGCCGGCCCGCCCGTCGGGCGGCGTGCCGCGCAGCAGGTAGAACATGTCGGAGAGCACGGACCGGTTGTCGCCGTAATACGAATGCCCGACGAGGCTGGTATCCACCGCTGAGGCGTCGATGGTGTCCAGCCCCCCCATGACTACGATGTCGGGCGAGACGTCGCCCGCTCTGGGGTAGCCGTTGATCCGCTTCGAGGTCTGAAGGGCGCGGTCATTGGCCGAGGCATACAGCGTCAGGTGCCGGGCCGCCGGACGCATGGCGTCGGCGAGGCGCCGGAAGACGTCGACGTTGATGTCGGGAGCCGTGAGGATGACTTCGGTGAACTGTGGGGGGGCGTCCTTCGCCATCGTCACGGCGATGTCCCGGAGAGCGTCCGTGAGGGCGCGGTTGCCCATGCTGTGGGCGATCACGTGAATGCGCTCGGCCCCCGAGTCGCGAGCCAGGGTGGTGAGCAAGCTGCCGAGGTGAGGCACCGTCCACAGCGCGCTGTCCTCGTCCTGAGCGTAGCGCAGCAGCCCGCCGCGCGAGGGCCAGCTATAGCAGATGGCGGCGCCGTCGAAGCAGAGGTCGTAGGCGATCTGCGCCGTCCGTCTGGCCGCGTCGTCGAACGTCACCTTGAAGCCGTGCACGAAGACGAGGATCTGCCTGCCTGGTCCAATGCCCGTCCTCAAGCGGGCGAGGAAGCTCTCCTCGTCGGTCTCCTCTACGCTCAGCAGGATGACGTGTTTCTCGGGATCCTGGCGCAGCTCGAAGCGCAGGAGATTGGGGCTCTCCAACCTGCCCATGCGGTGATCGTGGGGGATGCTCACCCGGCAGCTCCCGTAGCGCAGGCGACCATCGCCCGGCTGAGGGCCATAGCCCTTCGGAGGAGCCTGTACGGGGACCGGCTTGCGGTCCGTGGCATAGAAGACTTCAACGACGGCGTAGCGGGGGATCTCGCTCGGGCTATCTATTGAGGGGCCTCGGATGGTGGCCGGGGATCGATCCGTGCCATAGAAGTCTTCCACGGAGTAGCCAAGCGGCCTGCCCCCTCCATCCCCCGGCTGCGGATTGATGGGGAGCACCTCGAGCCCCTCGCCGCGGTCGAGCGGACGCCGCCGGGTGAGAACACTTCCACGAGGAGGTCCGGAGGGCTTTCGATCCCTTGCTGGACGTTCCTTGCGAAATAGGAAGCGGACCGTCTTCGCAGGACGAATTGTGATGGACTGACCGATGGCGGGGTTGCGACCTTTCCGTCTACCGGTTGTCAAGACTATGAATGAGCCAAAGCCCGGAATCGTGGCGCGCTCATCTCTGGCAAGCGCCTCGATTACTACCCGGATGACGGCTTCGACTAGCTCAGCTGCTCGCCTGCGGCTGAGCTCCGGTATGCGTGCCTGAACGGCCGCCACCAGCTCCGCTTTCCCGAGCATTGCCTGCCCTCCCTACACCTGGACTTTCAAATGGTTCCTCAGTAGATAGAAAAATCATATGAGGTTGGGAGGGCTCGCTGCAACTCTTCCATATAAGTGGACCGGTCACAGTGCCACCCAGCCGTGATAGCGTAACAAAACGCACCTCCTGCATGGACGGAAACCAAATAAGAACGCGGTGCACCTATGGTGCAGGGCTGAGGCCCGCCACCATCGTCCTCGGCTTACTGGCGGCAGTAGCTCTCGAATTTACCCTATTTGTCCCCTACGCCTTACCGGCAGAGGCGAAGCCCAAGCGCATCCACTTCGCTGCCGGGCAAACCTCGGCGACGATCGAGGCCAAGGCCGAGTCCGATGACAAAGGGAGCGTGCACGAGGACTACCTGCTGAACGCCAAGGCCGGACAGGTCCTGCGCCTGGAGCTCAAGAGCGAGGAGCCTTCGGCCCGCCTGCTGCTCTTCTGCCCCGGCGACGGACAGGCCGAAGAGATGGGGGAGCGCGGCGGCTCCGTCACGCTTCCCCAGGCAGGGGACTACCGCATCCTCGTCACCAACCGGGGAGGACGACCCGAAGCTGTTGGGCTTCTTCCTCTAGAACCGCCACTCCGCCGTCAGCCGCGCCGAGCGCGGCTCGGCGGGGTGGAAGTGGATGTCGTTGACACCCGCGATCGGCTCGCCGGGGAGGCGCGACGCGTAGTAGTAGTCGATGTCGGAGACCTTGCGGTCGAGGAGGTTGAAGAGGTCGAGCGAGAGGTCGAGCCCGTTCGCCAGGTGATAGCCGATCCGCCCGTTGATCTCGCTCGTCGAGTGCGAGCGCACGCTGTCGTCCTCGACGAGCGGCCGTGGCCCGAAGTAGCGCAAGCGCAGGGCCCCAAAGAAGTTGGCGAAGCGGTCCAGGGCGACGCCCGCCGAGGCGACCCCTTCGAGCGCCTGCGGGATGTGCTTGCCCGCCGGGTTGAAGTCGGTGAAACGGCCGTGGCAGTAGGCGAGATCGGCGTCGAAGGTCACGCGGTCGCTCGCGCGGTAGAAGTTGGCGAGCTCGAAGCCGGTGCGCCGCGTGGGACGGCCGGCCTCGGTGGTGCCGGCGTCGGCGGCGTAGACCAGCTCCGAATCGAGGTCCAGGCGGAAGAAGGTGAGCGCCGTCTCCAGGCGCGGCACGAGGTCGGTCCGCGCGCCGACGTCGAAGCTCCGCGCCCGCACCAGCGGCTGCACGGGAGTGACCGCCTCGCCGGTCTTGGGGTCGAGGATGGTGACCGTGCCGCGGGCGTCGTTGCTGTGGAAGCCATAGGCGGCGTTGACGTAGAGCTCGGTCTTGTCGAAGGGGCCGAAGAGGAGCGAGAGCTTGGGGCTGCCGATCGTCTTGTGGACGAGGCCGGAGTTGACCGCCAGGTCGCTCGTCACGTCGGCGCGGTAGACGTCG
Source organism: Thermoanaerobaculia bacterium (assembly GCA_035603315.1). Lineage (GTDB taxonomy): Bacteria > Acidobacteriota > Thermoanaerobaculia > Multivoradales > UBA5704 > DATNKQ01. The sequence continues at coordinate 4,086 of DATNKQ010000548.1, read as the reverse complement.
CCGCGCAGGCCGGCGACGGTGCGGAACCACGGGCTCCAGCGCACCCGCATCTCGACGTAGGGGCCGCCGCCCAGCTGCTCGATGCGGTCGTCGCGCGTGCGCGACAGCTCGACCTGCTTCTCGGTGTGGAAGAGGCCGTTATGGATGTCGTCGTTCCGCGCCTGCAGCCCGACCTCGGTCTGCACGTCCCTCCCCGCCCAGGTCGCCGACCACTGGTGGGAGAGGGAGAAGCCGGCGACGAAGCGGCGGTCGGCCTGGTGGAACTGGTCGCCGTGCACGGGGTCGTCCAGGAAGTAGGTGAAGTTCGAGAAGAGGTCGAGGTCGTAGTAAAGGCCGTAGGCTCGGAGGCGCGTCAGCGAGCTCTCGGTGCCGCGGCGGAGGTCGGCCGCGAGACTGAAGCGGCGCGAGTCGCCGCCGTCCGTGGGGTCGATCTCGCCGAAGCGGGGGATTTGGCCGTCCTCGGTCGCGCGGAGCGGAATCTGGTCCGACGCGTTCCAGTGCCCGCTGTAACCCATCGCCTCGACGGTGAAGCCGTTGGCGACGTCGCCGCGGTTCCAGCGCAGGACGCCGTTCAGCTTGTTGTAGGCGTCGGGGTGGACCCACGGACCGTTGTTGCGCAGAATCTCCAGGGCGCCCAGCAGGCTGCCGCCGCCCAGCGGCTTCGAGTCGGCGACCAAGGCGCGGCCGTAACCGTAGCTGCCCGGGGTAACCTCCGTGATCGCCCGCGGCAGGGCCGAGACGTACTCGATGTCCGCAGCTCCGGCGGCCGCGAAGTCGCCGTCCCGGGCGTCGTAGGGACCCTTGCGGTATTGCACGGCGTCGACCAGCTCGGGGATGAGGAAGTTGAGATCGGTGTAGCCCTGGCCGTGGCCGTGGGAGGGCATGTTGACGTCGATGCCGTCGACCGTGGTGCGGAAGTCGGTGCCGTGGTCGAGGTTGAAGCCGCGGGCGAAGTACTGGTTGGCCTTGCCGCTGCCGCTGTGCTGGGTGATGACGACGCCCGGCACCGTCTCCAAAACCTCGGCGGGCCGCAGCACCGGGCGCTTGGCGATGTCCTGCTGGCCGGTCACCCCCTCCGTCGCCGAGTCGGCGGTGCCCACCAGGTCGGAGGCGCGGCCGGTGACGTCGATCTGCTCGTAGACCTTGAGGCGGTCGGCGGGAGATGACTCGGCGGCCGCAGGCGGCGGCTGCGCGTCCCCGTCCGCCGCCGCATTCTGCCCGGCTGGCGGCGCTGCGGAGGACGGGTCGGCCTGCGCCGCCACCCCCGCCGACAGCAGCAGCGCGAGCAACAGGACAGTGCCGGCACCCGCGGCGAGGGCTGGCGGCAGGTGCGGTCGGCTCATCGTCAGCTTCTACGGAGCGGTAGGCCGCGTGGATGAATGGCGCCCTCCCACCGCGGGATTCTAGCCGGTAGGATGGGGCCGGACGGGAGCGTAATCATGATCGAGCCATTCGAGATCGCCGTTCCGGAGGCGACGATCGCCGACCTCCGCGAGCGCCTGCGCGCCACCCGGTGGCCGGCGGGATTCGCCGACAGCGGGGGCGTCCCCTTGCCGCAGATGCGCGAGGTCGTCCGCTACTGGCGGGACGACTACGACTGGAAAGCGCAGCAGCGCGCCCTCAACCGCCTGCCCCACTTCCGGACGAGCGTGGGCGGCCAGCGGCTCCATTTCCTCCACCTCCGCTCTGACTCCGCAGCCGCCCTCCCGCTGCTGCTGATTCACGGCTGGCCGGGCTCCTTCGTGGAGATGCTGGAGGTTCTTCCCCTGCTGGCGCCGTCGTTCCACGTCGTGGTGCCGTCGCTCCCCGGCTACGGCTTCTCGGACCCGCCGGAGTCCGCGGGGATGTCCAACGCGCGCATAGCGGATCTCCTGGCGGAGCTGATGACGGCGCTCGGCTACGAGAGGTTCGGCGCCCAGGGCGGAGACTGGGGCGCGGGGATCGCCACCTGGCTGGCGAGGAAGTTTCCCTCCCGGCTGATCGGCATTCACCTCAACTACATCCCCGGCTCCTACGCGCCTCCTGGCGAGCCGCCGCCGTCGCCGGAGGAGCAGGCCTTCCTCAAGGAGAAAGACGCCTGGATGTGGGCGAGCGGAGCCTACGGACATGTGCAGTGCACGCGCCCGCTCACCTTGGGGTACGGGCTGAGCGACTCCCCCGCCGGTCTCGCGGCCTGGATCCTGGAGATGTTCTGGGAGTGGGCGGATCCGGCCGGCCATCTATCGCTCGACGCGTTGCTGACGAACGTCACCCTTTACTGGGTGACCAACACCATAGCGTCGTCGGTCCGCCTCTACCTCGAGTCGCTGCGAACGCCCCTGCGATTCAACCAAAGCGAGCGCCTAGGCGTCCCCTGCGGCATCGCCCACTTCCCCCGCGAAGCCCCCTTCCCGCCGCGATCCTGGGTCGAGCGCGTCTACGACGTGAAGCGTTGGACGGAGATGCCCCGCGGCGGCCACTTCGCAGCGCTCGAACAACCGGAGCTGCTCGCCGAAGACGTCGTCGCGTTCTTCCCTGGCACGCTGGGCATCGAGCAGGACCGTTGAGACAACGGCTGGGTAGAATACAAGTGGAGCGTCTTTGATCCTCGGATGCCTCGATGCGCCTTCGAATCGCCGTCACTGACAACGAGTGGTTCAATTTCCTTCGCGGCCTGGGGAGCGTTGACGAAGTCAACTTCTGGCAGCCCAGCGGACAGCGGAACTTCCGCGCCCTCGCACCGAACGAGCTCCTTCTTTTCAAGCTGCACAGCCCGCTCGATTTCATCGTAGGAGGCGGCTTCTTCGTTCGCTTCGACCGTTTTCCCTACACCTGGGCCTGGGAGGCGTTCGAGGAGAAGAACGGCGCCGCGACGCTCGATGAGATGAAGCGGAGAATCGAGAAGTACCGTCATGGTCCGATCGGCCCAGCCGACCCGATCGGCTGCATCATCCTCCGACAACCGTTCTTCTGGGAAGATTATCAATGGATCCCCGCGCCAGCGGACTTCGCCAAGAACATCGTCCAGGGTAAGACCTACGAGCCTGACTCGGCGACGGCACAGCATCTCTGGGAAGAAGTGCGGGTCCGTCTTCAGCTCTCGACCGCATCGGAGATCGTGGAACCGGCCGCAATGTACGGCGAGCCCGTGCTCGTGCGGCCCCGCCTGGGGCAGGGCACCTTTCGCGCTCTCATCACCGTCAACTACCAACGCCGTTGTGCGGTGACCGGCGAGAAGGCCCTACCTGTCCTGGACGCCGCCCACATCCGCCCCGTCGACCAAGGTGGGCAGCACCGGCCCGAGAACGGCCTTCTGCTTCGCAGCGATGTCCACCGTCTCTTCGACGCCGGTTACGTCACCGTCACACCCGAAGGCCGCTTCCTCGTCAGCCATCACCTCAAAGACGACTTCGACAACGGCGAGCCCTACATGCCGTTCAACGGCCAGAAGATCTGGTTGCCGGGGGATCCCAACAGCCAACCCGATCGGCAGATTCTGGAGTGGCACGCGGATACGGTATTTCTTCGGTGATCATGGATATTCTTAGGCCTCTCCCTGATGAATGGATCGGAGCAGATGCTCGGCCTGTGTAAGGCGTAGCTTGATGAGCGTCATGGCTACAGCCCCCACATCTTCGTAAAGATTACTGGCGACACTCTCAAGCTTGAGGTCTGGTTCATAGTGGAATTCGCGAAGAACTACGCCGCTCGACGGCGTCGGTATCCGTACTGCACACAAAGGAAATAAATTTGGCCCAATTCTTGTAGTGTTTGCTCGCATTGCATGTCTTACATGCCGGAACAATATTTCCCCAAGCATGGAGCCCGAGGGCCTCCTTATTCATTGGGACCAAATGATCCTCACACATCGAGCCTAGGGATATTGCTTCGCCACAATAGAACTTATCGGATTTCGAGCGGGTCATTGCATAACTCCCAGTTTGAAAGACTGGAGTCTAAGAGGACTGTACAAGTTCAGTGTTTCTCCGACAGCCGGCTCCTCCGGGTAGGTGTCTAGGCGGCGGCGGTTTGTGAGTCGTCCTCCACGGTTAAAACCCAGGTAAGAGAGGGCAGTTCGGTGCGGCCGAGGGCATCGCGCAGGGCCTG
>DATNKQ010000543.1:0-16933 GCA_035603315.1 Thermoanaerobaculia bacterium | reverse complement strand
GGGGCCCGGGGATCGAGGCGGGGCGCGACGGCCGCGCGGCCCGCCACGTCGACATCGTGCCGACGATCCTCGGCGCCCTGGGAGTGCCGCCGCCGTCCGGGCTGCCGGGCCGCTCCCTGCTGCTGCCGGCCGAGCGCGAGGACACCTATTTCGAGTCGCTGACGACCAACCTGAACCGCGGCTGGGCGCCGCTGCGCGGGCTGATCCGCGGCCGCGAGAAGCTGGTGGACCTGCCCCTGCCGGAGCTCTACGACCTCGACGACGATCCCCAGGAGCTGCACAACCGTTTCGACCAGGACCGCCGCACCGCCCATGCCCTCGCCTCGGCGCTGCCGGCCGAGTCCGTCTGGCCGCCGAAGAAGGGGAGCTCCTCGCCCGAGGAGGAGGCGCGCCTGCGCAGCCTCGGCTACACCTCCGGCAGCGCCGAGAGGAAAAGCGCCTACACCGCCGCCGACGACCCCAAGAACCTGATCGCCTTGGACCAGAAGCTCCACGACGTGGTCGACGCCTACTCGCGCCACCGCTACGAGCGGGCCGCCGCGCTGGCGCGGGAGGTGATCGCCGCGCGGCCCAGCCTGGCCGAGGCCTACGAGCACCTGGCCCTCGCCCTGCGCCAGATGGAGAAGCCGGACGAGGCGATCCAGGTGCTCTCGGGCGCCGTCGCCAAGGGCGTCGCCTCGCCGTCGCTGCGCCGCCAGCTCGGGCTCGCCCTCTCCGAGGCCGGCCGCCCGCAGGAGGCCCTCAAGGTCCTCGAGCCGCTGGTCGGCAACTCCGGCTCCGAGACCGCGGAGACCCTGAACGCGCTGGGGGTCGCCCTCTCCGACGCCGGCCGCCACGGTGAAGCGATCGCCACCCTCGAGCGGGCGAAGGCGGCGGCGCCGGCCGATCCCAAGACCTACGAGAACCTGGGGGTGGTCGAGCTGCGCCTGAACCGCAAGGAGGCGGCCCGCGACGACCTGCGGCGCGCCCTGGCGCTCAACGACAAGCTGCCGATCTCCTGGAACACGTTGGGCGTCGCCCTCTACCAGCTGGGCGATCCCGCCGCCGCCCTGGACGCCTGGGAGCGCTCCGTGGCCCTCGATCCGCGCCAGGTGGACGCCCTCTACAACATCGGCCTGGTGGCGGCGGAGGCGGGACGGATCCCCCAGGCCCGCGTCGCCCTCGAGCGCTTCGTGGCCACCGCCCCCGCGGCCCGCTGGGGCGGCGAGATCGCGAAAGCGCGCCAGATGCTTGCCCGGATGAACGGATAAATGACGATCGTGGGCCGTCGCTCTCTCCTGATCGTCCTGGGGTTGATCTGCTGCGCCTGCGGTCACCGCGGAGGCGAGACCTTCAAGGGCGCGCCGATCGTCCTCATCTCGATCGACACCCTGCGGTCGGATCACCTTCCCGCCTACGGCTACACCCAGGTGGCGACGCCGGCAATCGACGAGCTGCGGCGCGCGGGCATCCTCTGCGAGCGCGCCTACAGCCACTACCCGATGACGCTCCCCTCCCACGCCTCCATCCTCTCCGGCCTCCTGCCCCCCGAGCACGGCGTGCGCGACAACGTGGGCTACCCGTTCGACGGCGCCAAGCATCCCTCGCTCGCCAAGCTCCTGAAGGGCGCCGGCTACGAGACCGGCGGGGCGGTGTCGAGCTACGTGCTGCGCCACGCGACGGGCATCTCGGCAGGCTTCGACTTCTACGAGGACGGCATCGCGCTCCAGGGCGAGCGCAGCCTCGACAGCGTGCAGCGGCCGGGAGGGGAGACGGCGCGCCTGGGGCTCGACTGGATCCGCGGCCGCGCCGACAAGCCGTTCTTCTTCTTCCTCCACCTCTACGAGCCGCACTCCCCGTACGAGCCGCCGGAGCCGTTCAAGTCGCGCTACCGGAACCCCTACGACGGCGAGATCGCCACCGCCGACGCCATCGTCGGCGACTTCCTGGCAGAGCTCAAGCGGCTGGGGATCTACGACCGCGCTATCGTCCTCCTGCTCTCCGACCATGGCGAGGGGCTGGGCGATCACGGCGAGCAGCAGCACGGCATCTTCCTCTACCGCGAGGCATTGCAGGTGCCGCTCCTCCTGAAGCTCCCTGGCGACCGGTTGAAGGGCGCGACGATCGCGGCACCCGTCGAGCTCATCGACGTCGCCCCCACGCTCCTCGCCTTGGCCGGGCTCGAGCGCCCGACGGCCTGGAAGGGCACCCCGCTCCTCGACCTGCTGCCGGCGGCCGGCAAGGCGCCGGCGCCCGTCCGCCGCGTCTACTCGGAAACCTTCTACCCGCGGCTCCACCTGGGCTGGAGCGATCTCGCCTCGCTCCTCGACGGCCGCTTCCACTACATCGCCGGGCCCGACCCGGAGCTCTACGACCTGCAGGCCGATCCCCGGGAAGCCGCGAACGTCCGCGATCGCGAGCGACGCACGTTTACCTCGCTGCGCGACGAGCTCAAGCCCTTCGAGCGCAACCTGGCGCCGCCGCGCGCCGCCGATCAGGAGACCGTGCAAAAGCTCGCCGCGCTCGGCTACCTGGGCGGTACGAGCGCCGTCACCGGGCCGCTTCCCGACCCCAAGGGCCAGAAGGCGACGCTGGCCGAGATCGAGGCCGCCTTCGCGGCCACCGAGGCGAACCGGCACGCGCAGGCGGTCGCCATCTTCCAGCGCCTCCTGGCCGAGAACCCCAAGATGGAGGACATCTGGGGCTTCCTCGCCATGTCGCTGCAGAAGCTGGGCCGCAAGGAGGAGGCCGCCCAGGCGTACGAGAAGGCGCTCCAGATCTCGAACGGCGCGCCGTCGCTGGCCCTGGGAGCGGCGAGCGCCATGTTCGACCTCGGCCGCTTCGACGACGCCAAGGCGCGCGCCGAGCTGGCGATCAAGAACAACCCCGCCGGCGCCTACGAGATGCTGGCGCGCATCGCGCTCGCCCGCCACGACAACCCGGGCGCCCTGGAGCTCATGCGGCGCGCCCTGGCGGCCGGCGGCGCCAGCTCGTCGCTGCGCCGCCAGTACGCCCTCACCCTCTCCGACCTGGGACGGCCGCAGGAGGCGGTCGCCGCCCTGCAGCCCATCGCCGGCGACGCCGATCCGGCGACCGCCAACACCCTGGCGGCGGCCCTCTCCGACGCCGGCCGCAACCCGGAGGCCGAGGCGGTGCTGACGAAGCTCCTCGCCCAGCGGCCCGACAACGCCCGCGCCCACGAGCTCCTGGGGATGGTGGCGCTGCGCCAGGAGCGGCCGGCCGAGGCGCGCGATCATCTGCGCCGCGCCCTGGCCCTCGACAGCAAGATGCCGAGCGCCTGGAACACGTTGGGGGTGGCTCTCTTCCGGCTCGAGGGGCCGGAGGCGGCCCTCGCCGCCTGGGAGAAGTCGCTGGCGCTCGACCCCGGCCAGTATGACGCGCTCCTGAACGTCGGCATGGTGGCGGCCGGCGCCGGCCGCCGCGCCGAGGCCGCCCGGGCCTTGAAGCAGTTCATCGCCACGGCGCCGCCCGACCGCTTCGGCCCCGACCTGGTGAAGGCGCGCGGGCTGCTCAAGGAGATGGGTGGATGAGGAAGCGAGCGCTCCTCCTCTTCGTCCTCTGCCTCTTCCCGCTCGCCGGCTGCCGGCGTGGCGGCGCTGGCGGGGGGGGCGCCTATCCGGGCGCGCCGATCGTCATCATCTCGATCGACACCCTGCGCTCCGACCACCTCCCCGCCTACGGCTACCGGGGCGTCGAGACGCCGGCCATCGACGCCCTGCGGCGCGACGCGATCCTCTACGAGCGGGCCTACAGCCACATCCCGCTGACGCTCCCTTCGCACGCCTCCATCCTGACCGGCCTCCTGCCCGCCGAGCACGGGGTGCGCGACAACGTCGGCTACGTGCTCCACGCCGACAAGGTCCCCCACCTGCCGCGCTCGCTCAAGGGGGCGGGCTATGCCACCGGCGCCGCGGTCTCCGCCTACGTGCTGCGCCCGGAGACCGGCATGGCCGCGGACTTCGACTTCTACGAGGGCTCGATCGACGTCAAGGCCTCGGAGTCGCTCGGCCGCAGCCAGCGGCCGGGACGGGAGACGACGGCGCTCGCCGAGAAGTGGATGCACTCGGTGGACGGCAAGCCCTTCTTCCTCCTCCTCCACCTCTACGAGCCGCACACCCCCTACGAGCCGCCGGAGCCGTTCCTCTCGCGCTACCGCAACCCTTACGACGGCGAGATCGCCGCCGCCGACGCCATCGTCGGCGACTTCCTGGCCGACCTCAAGAGCCGCGGCACCTACGACAAGGCGATCGTCGTGCTGCTCTCCGACCACGGCGAGGGCCTCCTGGAACACGGCGAGCAGGAGCACGGGATCCTCCTCTACCGCGAGGCCCTGCAGGTGCCGCTGCTGCTCAAGCTCCCGAGCTCGCGGCGGGCGGGCGAGAGCGTCGCCGCCCCCGCCCAGCTCATCGACATCTTCCCCACCCTGGTGTCGCTCGTCGGTCTGGAAGTCCCCAAGGCGCTCAAGGGCGCCTCGCTCCTCGACCTGGAGAAAGAGCCGGCGCGGCCTCCCCGCGCCATCTACTCGGAGACCTACTATCCGCGGCTCCACCTGGGCTGGAGCGAGCTCACCTCGCTGATCCAGGACCGCTTCCACTACATCCAGGCGCCCGACCCCGAGCTCTACGACCTGCCGCGCGACCCCGGCGAGCGGACCAACGCGCTGCCGGCGGAGCGCCGCGCCTACGCCGCGCTGCGCGATAGGCTGAAGGCCTTCCTCACTCCGCTGGCCGCCCCCTCGGCGGTCGACGACGAGACGGCGCAGAAGCTCGCGAGCCTCGGTTACCTGGGCGCCAGCGTCAAGGCGAGCGGCCCGCTGCCCGACCCCAAGAGCCGCATCTCCACTCTCAAGGACTTCGGCCTCGCCCTCCACGCCTACCAGGAGCAGAAGTTCGCCGAGGCGGTGCCGGTCTTCGAGCGCCTGGTGGCCGCCAACCCGCAGATGGTGGACGCCTGGGAGTACCTGGGCCAGGCGCTGCAGGCGCTGGGGCGCCGCGACGAGGCGCTCGCCGCCCTCGAGAAGGCGATGACGACCTCCGGCGGCGTCTCCCACGTGGCGCTCGCCACCGCCTCGCTGCTCATCGAGATGAACCGCCTGGACGAGGCCAAAAAGCACGCCGAGCTCGGGCTCGCCACCAGCCCGGCCTCGGCGCACAGCCTCTTGGCGCAGATCGCCATCGCCAGGAAGGACCCGGACGAAGCGGAGAGGCAGGCGAAGGCGGCGCTCGCCGCCCGCGGCTCCCGCATCGGCCCGCTCTTGACCATGGCCCAGGTGCAGCGCGAGCGCGGCCAGCTGGCGGAGGCGCTGGCGACCACCCAGCAGGCGGTCGATGAGCTGGGCAGGATGGAGGGCCGCAAGCGCTTCGCCGGGCTCTTCTTCGTGCGCGGCGACGTCCTCGGCCGGCTGGGCCGCACGCCGGAGGCGGAGCAGTGCTTCCTGCGCGAGATCGCCGACTTCCCCGCCGACACCAAGTCGTACTCGCGCCTGGCCGTGCTCTACGCCAGCGAGGGCCGTCCCGACGAAGCGATCGCCACGCTGCAGCGCCTCATCGCCTCGACCGGCTCGCCCGCCGCCTACGCGGAGGCGGTCAAGACGCTCCGCGTCCTCGGGGACCCGGCGCAGGCGAAGGACCTCCTGCGCCACGCTCTCGCCCTCCATCCCGACAACCGGGAGCTCAAGGCCCTGGGGGGGTAGGGTGCGCTGTGCGCAGACGGTTGCGGCGCGCAGAGCGCGCCCTACGGTCTGTTTATGTAGGGGCGGGGCTTGCCCGGTGCCTTCGCCTCGCTCCTTATCGTTGCGACCCTCCCACACTATTAGCGCAGGCCATCATCCGGCGCCCTCGACCGGCGCCGCCGGCGCCGGAGCGGCCCCCCTCCGCCCTTGCGTCAGGCTGAACAGCACCGGCATGACGCCCAGCACCAGCGGCAGTTGCACGATCAAGCCGGAGATGATGGCGATCGCCAGCGGTTGCTGCATCTCCGAGCCTTGCCCGAAGGCGAAGGCGAGCGGCAGCAGGGTCAAGATGGCGGCCAGCGTCGTCATCGTGATGGGGCGCATGCGGTTCTGGCCGGCGGCGATGAGCGATTCCCGCCGGCCCATCGACGGCGCCAGCTCCTGCTGCTCGGAAAAGTAGAAGATGGCTACCTCGGTGACGATACCGATGATCATGGTCATGCCCATGATGGCGGAGATGTTGAGATCGATATGGGTGAGCCAGAGCCCGATGAACACCGCGCTCACCGCGAGCAGCGCGGTCGTGAGGATCGACAGCGCCAGAGTGAAGCTCTCGTACAGGAAGAGCAGCAGCACGAACACCAGCACCGCCGCGGCGGCGAACACGATCATCAGCCCCTTGAAGGCGATCTGCTGCTGCTGGTAGAGACCGCCGAGCTGGTAGGTAACCCCCTTCGGCACCGCCCCTGGCTGCGCCAGCGCGGTCTTGACGTCGGCGACGGTGGAGCCCATGTCGCGGCCGCTAATACGTGCGGTCACCGCCACCATCTGCCGGAGGTTTTCGCGGTCGATCTCCGGCTGGCCGGCGACCGGCTCGAGCGTCGCCACCCGCCGCAGCGGGAAGAGGTGACCGTCGGGCGCACGCAGGCTCAAGCGGTCGACGTCGCGATCGGTTGCGCGCAGCCCGGGCGGGATCCACACCCGCACGCCGACCATCTTGACCCCTTGGGGGATCTGCGTGGTGACGGTGCCGCTCAGGTTGTCGTTGAGCGCCTTGGTGACGGAATCCGCGTCCATGCCTTCCATTGCCACCTTGACCCGGGCGACATGGATCATCAGCGCGTCGCCCGCCGGGTTGATGCCGTTGAGCACCGAGACGATGCCGGGGATCTTGGTGATCCGATCCGCCACGCCCTGCGCCAGAGAGGGCAGTTGCGCCGGGTTGTCCGCGAAGAGCTTGATCTCGACCGGCTGCGGCACCGCGGTCAGGTCGCCGATGAGGTCCTCCATGAGCTGGGCCATCTCGACGCTCAGCCCGGGGACCTGGCTTTCGATGCGGGAACGGACGTCTTCCATGACGACGTCGACAGGGCGGCGCTTCCCGGACTTCAGGCGGACGAAGAAGTCGCCGTGATTGGCCTCCGACAGCCCGCCGCCCAGCCCGACGCCGGTACGGCGAGAGTAGGTGTCGACGTCGGGGACGCCGGTGATGATGCTCTCGACCTGGCGCAGCAGCCGGTCGGTCTCCGACAGCGCCGTCCCCGGCGCGCTGCGATAGTCGAGCACGAAGCCGCCCTCGTCCATCGCCGGCATGAAGCCGGAGCCGACGCTGCGAAAAGCGATCCAACCCACGATCAGAAGCGGCGCGAGGACGACGAGGACCAGCGCCGGATAGCGCAGCAGGCCGTCGAGCAATCCGGCATAGCGCGCATGGAACCAGGCGGTGAGCCGGCCGCCCTCTTCCTGGTTGGCATCCTTTTCGGTGAGCAGACGGTCGGCGAGGATCGGCACCGCCAGCCAAGTGATCAGAAAGGAGATGAACAGTCCTGCCGCCATGGTGATCGAGAGCGCCTTGAAGAAAGCGCCCGTGACGCCGCTCAAGAAGGCCAGCGGCGCGAAGATCACCAGGGTCGAGGCGCTCGACCCGGCGAGCGGCCGGATGAATTCGCGCGCCGCGTTCATTACCTGCTCTTTGCTGCGCACCGCGCCGCCGCGCAGCCGTCTCACGATGTGCTCGATCATGACGATGGCGTCGTCGACGATCAGGCCGACCGCGGCGGCCATGCCCCCCAAGGTCATGATGTTGAAGCTCATGCCGAGCACCGAGAGCAGCACGACCGTGCTCGCCAGCACCGTCGGCACCACCATGACGGCGATCAGCGTGATCTTCAAGTTGCGCAGGAAGAGCCAGAGCACCAACGCCGCCAGGCCGATGCCGATCAAGATCGCGTCGCGCACGCTGGCCGCCGAGGCGGTGACCAACTGGCTCTGGTCGTACCAGTTGGCGATGGTGACCCCGGGCGGCAGCCGCGGCCGGTAGGCATCGAGCTGCGCCTTCACGTCGCGGGCGATCTGCACGCTGTTGCTGCCCGGCTGCTGGTAGACCGAGAAGAGGACCGCGTCCTTGCCGTCGGCGGTCACCCGGGTCCATTGTGGCTCGGTCGATTGCTCGACGGTGGCCACGTCTTCCAGCTCCACGATGCCGTTGGTGCCGGTCTTCAGGATGGTGCGGCGGATCTGATCCACGCTCTGCAGCCGGGTGTCGGAAACCACCAGGTAGAGCTTGTAGTGGTCTTCCAGCCTGCCCACGGCGCTGATCACGTTGGCGCCGGAAAGCGCCCTGGCCACGTCGTCGAGCCCCAACGAATAGGCCTGCAGGCGGACCGGGTCCACCGCCACTCGATATTCCTCGACGGCGCCGCCCAGCACTTGGACCTGGGCCACTCCGGCGACGCTGGAAAGCAGCGGGCGCAGCTGGTAATCCGCAAGGTCGCGCAACTGGGTCAAGGACGTCGTGGCCGAGGTCATACTGTAAGCGATGATCGGAAAGACGGTCGGGTCCATTCGCCGGATGAGCACCTGGGTGCCCGCCGGCAACTGCGACACGATCTGTGCGATGGCGGCATTGACCTGCAAGGTCGCGCTCGCCATGTCCAGGCCCCAGTTGAAATTGATCGAGACGTCGGCGGTGCCCCGGCTGGTGATGGAGCGCACGTCGACCACGCCCGGCACCCGCCGCACCGCATTTTCCACCGGCCGCGTGACCTGCATCTCCATCTGCTCGGCCGGGCGGTCGCCGGCGTCGAGCGACACCACCGCGCGCGGAAAATCCACCGTCGGGAACAGGGAGACCGGCAAGTTGAGCGACGCGACGATGCCGGCGGCGGCCAGCATCGCCATCAGGAAGAGGATGGAGCGCCGATGCGCCTGCACCCAGCCGCCGCCGCGACTTTCGCTCATGGACCTTGCCTCACCTGCATGCCTTCCTGCAGCTCGTAATTGCCGAGCACGACGACCGGCAGGTGCGGATCGATGCTGCCGCTGATGGCGACCATCCCCTGGCTTTCCCCACCTGAAGTCACGTTGACGCGGTGCGCCTTGCCGCCGGACACTTGAAAGATGTAGGCGCCGTTGGCATCGGTCAAAACAGCCGCGCGCGGCACGGCCCAGGAGAGGTGCTGGCCGACCTTGATGTCCGCCCGCACGTGCATGCCCGGCACCAGGAAGGTTGCGCGGGCCGCCGGCACCTCCACCACCGCATCGACCAATTGCGTCTTGGGATCGACCACGCCCTGGCTTTCGGCGATGGATGCCGACACGGAGTTGGTGCGGTCGTCCACCGGCGAGAGAGTGACCGGCAGACCGGCCCGCACCAGGCGAAAGTCGTCCGGCTCGATGCCGAGCCGCACGCGCAGGACATCGGTATGGCCCAACTGCAGGATGGCGGCGCCCGGCTGGATGCGGTCTCCCTGGGCGACGGCCACCGCGGTGACCACGCCGTCGAAGGGGGCCGCGACGGTGGCCAGGCCGATGTCGCCGCCGAGCTGGCGCTGCGCCGCGAGGTTGGCTTCCGCATCCTGGAGCGCCTTGCGGGCGGCGTCGACTTGCGACTGCGTGGCCAGTTGCAGCGCGAACAGCTCCTCGTTGCGCCGCAGCTCGCCGCGCGCGAAGTCCACGGTGCTGACCGCCTGGGTGTAGGCGAGCTTGGCGTTGGGATCGCTCGCCAGGGTCGCGAGCCGCGTGCCGGGCTTCACTGCCTGGCCCGGCACCACCAGAAGACGCGAGACCTGCCCCGCGCGCGGAAAGCTGATCGCCACCACCTGGCCGGTCGTCACCTCCCCGAAAGCCGTGAGGGAGTCGGTCAGGCTGCGTTGCTGGAGGGGCGCGGTTTTCACCAGGGCGCTCACCGCGGGCGGCGCCGCGGGCGCGGACGGCGCTCGGTGGCAGCCGAGGCATCCGAGCCAGGCGCCTCCCCCGACGACAGCGGTCAGCAGGAAGGTCACCACGTTGCGGACTCGGGTCATATCCGACTCCTCACGGGGCGAGCCCGACAGGCAGCTCGCCTCCGGCCAGGGTTTGCAGCGCCATCCGCTGTTCCAGGATCGCCTGCTCCAGGTTGATCCGCTCGATCTTCTTGGCCAGCAGCGCCGCCTGCAAACTAGCGAAGGCCAGGGCGTCGATGTTGTGCGCCTTGAACGCGGCATCCGTCTTGGCGGCGGCCCGCGACAGATCGGCCAGTCCCTGGTCGACGTCGAGCAGTTGCCGCCGGTTGATGCGCTGCTCGGCCAGGATGCGATGGATGCCGCTGTCGGCGGCGTTCAAGCGTTGCTGGTACTCGACATAGAGCTGCTGCCGGGTCGCCCGCTCGACGGCGATGGGGCCGCGGTTGCCGCTGAAGATCGGCAAGGTCAGGGTGATGCCCAGGCCGGCGGTGTGGATGTCGCCGGTGTCGCGGGCGCGGGTGAAGCCGATGCCGAGCGAGGGGAATTGCTCCAGGATGGCCGCCCGGTAGCGCATCTCCTCGGCCGCGTAGCCGAGCTGCAGGGCGATGAGATCCGGCCGGCGCCGCGGCAGGTCCGGCAGCAGCTTCTCGATGCCCGCCTCGTCGAGCTCGGGCAGCTCCGCCGGCCCCACCAGGGGCACCGCGACCTCCGGCGCCAGTCCCAGCAGGGCGTTCAAGTCGTGGCGGTTCTGGCTCACCAGCCGTTCGAGGTCGTTGATCTGGCGGCTGACGTCTTGCAGCGCGGTCAGATGCGGGGTCACGGCGTCCAGGGTCAAGAGTCCGCGGTCGAGCGCCGTCTCGGTGCGCCGGTAGCGATCGGCGAAGAGGGTGCGGTTCTGCTCGAGCACCTCCATGAGCTGCGCTTCCTGGGTCAGGCGGACGAAGAGCTGCCGCGCCTGCGAGACCACCTGCCACTCCAGCCAGAGCAGGTTGAGATCGGTCTTGGCGGCCTCCCGCCGCGCGGCGGCGCGGCGCGGCGCCAGGGTGAGCAGGGCGATGACATCGTAGGTGAGGCCGAGGTTGTAAGCGGTGGTCGTGGCCCCCTGGCCGGCGTCCGGAACGTCGGCGGCAAGGCTCAGCTGCGGATCGGGCAGCAGACCGGCGGCAAAGGCCTGGGCGTGCGCGATTCCCGCGGCGGCGCGGGCGGTCTTCAAGTCCGGGTTGTTGACCACCGCCAGCATGGCGACCTCGGTGATGTCCAGCCCGTCCGTGGGGTCGAACCTGTGGGCGGCGAGCTCGGGCAGCGGCATCTGCCGCGAGTCGATGGTCAGGTCCGGGATGCGGTCCGGCAGGGTCGACCGGGCGGGGAGCGGCTGCTCGCGGTAGGTGGCGCAGCCTGCCAGGCTGCCGGCGAGCAGGAACACGAGAGCGGACCTCCTCATCGGGTCTTCCTCATCGGTGCGCCCCGGTCCTCCAGGGCAGGCGACGGTCGTCTGTCACTCGGTCGTCGGCTGGCGACGGTTTTCGTGAGCTGCCGATCTTACCATCCGGGGGCACCCCCCTCCTCCTCGCCAGCACTCAACCCATTGAGGGCAACCGCTGGCAACCGCTTCATTCGCGAATCCCGGCCTGACAAGACTCCTCGCGAGCAGGAGAAGTGCCGGCGCGGCCCCTGGATCTGTTCGCGATGACAGTGTGCCATGTGGCGCACGGCGAGATCGGCGGCGATGTCCACCGCCTCATCGCGCGCGAGCGCTTCGAGCTGCGTGCGCACACCAGTTCCTCAGCAGTGAAGAGGCGGGGGCCGTCTGTGCTAAGTACTGAGGTAGAATGGGTTATCCCAATCCGGTGCGCTCTGCGCACCGGTCCTGGCGCGCACAGCGCACCCTACGGGCGCGGGTCGGTCCGCGCCGGCGGCGCTTGGCCGAGCGGCTTCAGGAGATTGGCGACGAGCTGCACCAGCTCGAGGGTGGCGCGTTCGTGCACCGCGGCGTCGCGCAGGAGGAGGAGGGCGACGAGCACCTCGCGCTCGATGCGCAGGGCGCGGAAGGCCAAGACCATCTCCTCGACGATGGCGCGGGTCTCGGCGGTCTTCCCCTGCTGCACCCAGACCATCGCCAGGTCGAGCGAGGCGAGCGCCTGCTGGTAAGGCAGCTCCTGCCGGGCGAAGCCCTCGCGCACCTCGCGATAGGCCGCCTCCGCCTCCGCGAGCTGCGACCGGCCAGCGGCGATCTTGCCCTCCAGCCAGCGCAGGCGCAGGCGGTTCATCCGCCCGGGCTCCAGCTCGTAGAGCGGGCGGGTCTGCCGCAGGAGCTGGCGCGCCTCCTCGACCTGGCCCATGTCGGCCACCCACCAGGTGAGGTCGTGCGCCGCCGTCAGCACCAGCTCGGGCTCGCGCGAAGGATCGATCATCGACAGCCCGGCCGAAAGGAGCCGGACGGCCTCGCGGGGATCGTCCTTGTAGCCCGCGTAGATGCCCTTGCTGATCAGCGTGCGGCCGGCCAGGTGCCGCTCGCCGCAGGCCTTGTAGAGCAGGAAGGCCGAGTCGAGGAGACGGAAGGCTTCGGCGAAGCTCCGCTGCGCCGTCCGCAGCGAGGCGGTCAGGTCCATGAGGCGGGCGAGCAGCAGCAGGTCGCCCGATCCGTGCTGGAGATGGGCGACGGCGGCGGTCATCGCCTCGTCGGCCCCCGCCAGATCGTCCGACACGCGGCGGGCATTGGCCAGCTCGGCCCACGCTCGCGCCCGCATGTCCTCGACCGGCTCCTGTCCGTAGCGCTCGGCCGGCAGGCTGCCGGCCGCTAGCGCCGCCAGCTCGGCGAAGAAGAGCATGCGCGCCGGGTCGTCGTAACGCAGCGAGCGCGTCTTGTCGAGGAGCGCCTCGCAGATCCCCCAGGTCCCGAGCCCGGCGGCGGGAGCCCGGCGGCGGGCGCCGGCGGGAGGCCCGGCAACATTCCCAGCGGTCAGGGCACCGGGCTGGGCGGCGAGATGGCCGACCAGGCGGTCGGCCTCCGCGCGCTCCTGCTTGAGCGCCGTCTGCTGCGCGAGCGCCGCCGTGAAGGCACGGTCGATCGCCGCGTCATAGGCCGCGTCGCTCTCGTCCTCCCGGCCCGATGGCTCGGCGGATATCGCTTCCGCCAGCTCCACCAGGCGGTCCTGGCAGGCGAAGCAGCCTTCGAGGAGATGACTTACGACTTCCTTGAGCTCGGGGGCCGGGAGCTCGGCTCGCAGCAGCCCCTCGAGGATTACCCGGGTAGGATGGTCGGCCAACGCAAATCCCTCCTCACATCAGTTCATCAGATGTAACTGGATTGTCTCATACGTGGAGCCGATTCGCACACGAAAAAAACGCCGGGGACGGCGCGCCGGCCGTCCCCGGAAGAACCTACGGCTAGGCGCCCGAACCGTGGGCGCCGGCGCCGGAGCGGGGCGGAGCGGGGGGCGACGACAGGACGTGCGGGCAGCCGTTGGGGTCGATGCACCCCCCCTGGCCGTTCATCCAGCGCGTCTGGAGGCCCTGAGAGCCGGCCGCGCCCGCGCGGGGCGCCACGGCGGAGCCGAGGCTCGGGGAGTGGATTCCCGCTCCCGTTCCCGCCCACAGGCCGGCCAACCAGGAAGTGAGCTCGAGCTGGCCGGCGCCAACCGAGGGAGCGCCCGCGGCGAGGAGCCCCAGGGCGAGCGCGAAGACAGCGGTCATACGGCGGACGTCGATTCTGGACATCTCCAATCCTCCCTTCCCGCGCGCGGACGAGGCCTCCATGGCCCCGTGCGCGACGGGCTTCGTGATCGCTGATAAGGCGATGGTGACCTAATGATCAAGGAAAACACGCCGGTAGGGAAGGGACGGCCCCCGCTCGCGACTTCGCGGCGGCCCCAAGCATGGCGCCCGGGTACGTATAATGGCGCGATGATCTCTACCAGGAAGAAGGATTCATGAAGACCCGCATCGCCCTCTTTTTCCTCCTCTCCGGCCTGGCGCTCGCCCCGCTTCAGGGACAGACCAAGCCGGCAGCCAAGCCGGTCGCGCCCAAGCCAGCGCCGGCGCCCGCCGCCGATCCCGTGCAGCAGGGATTGACGAACGCCATGAACCAGCTCGACAAGGGCGACGTCGCCGGCGCCCAGAAAACTCTCGAGGAGCTCGCCCGTCGTCCGGCGCCGCCGCCCCAGGTCCTCGCCTTCCTCGGCGCGGTCTACCTCAAGGCGAACCGCCCCAAGGACGCGCTCGCCGTCCTGCAGCCGCTCGCCGAGGCGCCCGGCGCCGATCCGGCCGTCCTCTACAACACGGCGCGGGCGGCCTTCGCCGTCGGCCGCGGCGACTTCGGCCTCAAGTACCTGCGCGCCTCGGTGGCCAAGCAGCCGTCCTCGCCGGCGGCGCGCGACTTGGGACTCTTGCTCGCCCGCCAGGGGAGCCCGGTCGAGGCCTATCAGGTCCTCCTCCCCTGGGCGATCGACACCCCCGACGACGTCGATGCGCGCCTCGCCGCCACCCTCCTGGCCCTCCACTTCGAGCGCCTGGGCGACGCCGAGAAGCTGCTCGCGGGCCTGCCGCAGACGAACGCCCGCGTGCGCCTGCTGCGCGGCGACCTGCTGGTGAAGAAGGGCGATGCCAAGGCGGCGGTGGCGATCCTCAAACCGCTGGTCGACAGCCCTCCCCCGGGGATGGACACCAGCCCGGCGATGGCCGGGGACGCGCGCCGCATGCTGGCCGACGCCTATCTCCACAACGGCCAAGCGGCGGCGGCGGTCAAGCTGCTGGACGGCAAGGTCGGCAACGACTCCTCGGCCGCCCTGGTGCTCGCTCTGGCGCAGCAGAAGTCGGGCAACCTCAAGGCAGCGCTCGCCACCCTGGCCCCCTGGGCGGACAAGCTGCTCAAGTCCCAGAACCCCCGCGATCCCTTCTTCGTCTCGGAGTTCGCCCTCACCTACGGCCGCATGCTGGCGGCGGACGGGCGCCGGCCGGAGGCGGCGGCGGCATTCCAGGTGGCGACCCGCGTCGACCCCGAAAGCCCGGAGCCCTGGCAGGCCTACGCCCAGACCCTCACCGCGATGAGCAAGAAGGACGAGGCCGACAAGGCGCTGGCGCAATACCGGGAGGTGACGAAGGAGCGCGAGCAAGCGAGGGCCGCGAGCGCCGCCGCGGCGAAGGGAGGGACCGGCGCGCCCGCCGGCGGCGCGGCGGCGCCGGCCACCTCCGGGCCGGCGGCCAACCCGGCCCTGGCGCTGGTCCAGAAGGGCGAGCTCGACAAGGCCCTGACGACGCTGCGCCAGCAGATCCAGGCGGCGCCCAAAGATCTGGCGCCGCGGATGCTCGAATGGCGGGTGCTCCTGATGATGAAGCGCAACCCGGAGGCCCTGCAGTCCGCCGAGCAGGCGCTCCAGGCGGCGCCCGAGAACCCGGACGTCCTCTACGCTCGCGGCGTGTCGCACATGGTGCTCAGCCAGCCCAAGGAGGCGGAGGCCGACCTGCGGCACGCGCTCAAGGTGGCGCCCAGGCACCTGGCGGCGATGAACGACCTGGCGGTGCTGCTCATGGACCGCGGCGACCCTGCCGGCGCCGCCGAGGCGCAGACTCTCCTCGAGAGCGTGCTCCGCGCGCGGCCCGACGACAAGGTGGCGGCGGAGAACCTGGCGAAGCTCCAGAAGAAGGGGTGAGGGAGGGGAAGTCGAAGGTGGGGCGCTGCCGCCGAGACCGAGCCATTACCCCCCGGGCCGAAGGGCACGTCCTCCCGGTTGTCATCCCGAGCGAGAGCGAGGGACCTGGGGGAAGGGTGGCGCGACACCCCTTGCTACCAGAGGTTTGGGAGGCCTCCCTCCGCCCAGGTGCCTCGCTCCCGCTCGGGATGACAGGCCCTAGGTTCTCGCGCGGCAACCGAGTCGGATATCGGCCTCCGAGGCCGATTTGAGCCGCTTCCCTCTCCTCCTCCTGCTCCTCCAACTGTCAGCCGTTGGCGGCGGCCGCCAGCTTGCCCTGGGCGCCGAGCGGCTGCGCTTCGACGCCGACACCGAGGGGTCGCTCGCCGCCTCCGTCTACTCCCTCCCCGGGAGCTTCTTCAGCCCCGAGACCGCCGGCTCGTTGCTCGCCGCGGTGCGGGCGCTCGCCCCTCGGCGGCGGCTCCTGGTGCTGGCCGATCCCCCGATGCGCCTCGCCCTGGCCGCGCGGGCGCGCGCCCTGGGAGTCGACCTCCTGGAGACTCACGCCGCCTACTCCCCCTGGCCGCGCGATCCCTTCAGCCTCGTCCACCAGGACGGCAGAGTGGTGGCGCTGGTCCGCCCCAATCTGCAGGCGGGCCGGGAGGAGGACGCGACCATGGGCATCGCTCTCGTCGAAGGCCTGCCGCCGGCGCTCGACGCCGCCTGGGGATCGCCGCGCTGGGCGCGGGCCGCGGTGCCCTTCCACAACGGGCAGGTGCTGCTGACCCCGCGGGAGGCCTGGGTGAGCCTCCACACCCTGGAGCCGCGAATCCTCGAGATCCTCGGCCTCCGGCGGGTGCCGGTCGAGAGTTTCGCGACCGCCGCCGGCATCGACCGCTACCTCGCCGCGGCGCGGCGCGGCGCCGCCGAGCTGGAGACGCTGTACGGGCGTCCGGTCCGCTTCGTCCATCCGCTTCCCGAAACCGGCGCGGAAGCGGCGCGCGGGGCCCTCCTGGGACGGATCGGCGGCGGCGCCGGCTTCGATCTCGACTCGCTCTTGACCCTGCTCCCGGCGGCCAATGGAGGAACGCGGGCACTGGTGGCGGACGTCGGGGCCGGCCGCGAGCTCCTCGGCCGGCTTCCCGCCGCGGACTTCCAGGCGCTCGCCCGCGGCTACGACCTGGCGCCGCCGCCCGCACGGCTGCCCGCCGAGCTGGCCGCCGCCCAGGCGGCCGCGCGGCCGGCGGCCCTCGCCGGCTTCCTCGATCTCGTGGCCGAGCACCTGCGGAGCCAGGGGCTGGCGGTCGACCGGCTCCCCCTCTTCTTCGTGCCCACCGCGCTCCTCGCCGACCGCGTGGGGGTGACGCACCTCGACTTCCTCATCGGCTGGAACAACGTGGTGGTCGAGCGGC
>DATNKQ010000541.1:0-18994 GCA_035603315.1 Thermoanaerobaculia bacterium | reverse complement strand
GGGGGGAAGACCGCCGCGCCGGGGAGGTCGAACGAGCCGTGCGAGACGGCGGGAAAGAGCGCGAACGCGGCGGCCGGCTTGCCGCCCTCCGGACCGGCCGTCGCCAGCAGCACCGGCGGCGAGGCGCCGAGGTCCGGCTCGAAAGGCGCTGCTTCACTGCCGGTTTCGCCCGCGAGGGCGAGCTCGAGGTCCGCGGAGTCTCCCGGCGGGCGCCGCAGCAGGTAGGAGCCGGCCGGGAAGCTGCCGGCGGCGCGCTCGAGGAGGACGACCGCAAGGCCGGGAGGAAGGGCCGAGAGAGGAGGAGGCGCGGCGGAGGAACTCGCCTCTTCACTGCCCCCGCCCACGGTGACCGTCCACCGGCTGCTCTCCCAGGAGACCCGCGTCGGTCGCCTCTCGCCCTCCACGTCTCCGCCGGCCAGCCAGGGGTTGCCGGCGAGGCGGCCGGCCGCCTTGGCGATGACGGCAAGGGCCGGGTAGATGCGCGCCGACACCACTAGGCGCCCGCCGGCGGCGTCGGAGCAGGCAGCGATGTCGCGCGCCGGTGGGACAGCGAAGGGGCCGAAGGCGGGGATGGAGGGCGGCGGCAGGCCGGCGACCCGGGCCGCGGCGTCGAGGTAGCCTCGCCAGTCTCCCAACGCACGGCCGAGGACACCCAGGTTCTGGTGCGGGAAAGGAGCCCAGAAGCAGGCGTCGAAGCCGCCGGCCGCCATGGCCCGCGCCAGCGAGCCGTCCGCCTCCGGGGCCGCCGGCCGCTCGCGCGGCCAGTACCAAAAGTAGATGTAACCGGCGAGGAGGAGGATCGCCAGGAGAGCGACGGCCGGCGCCAGGCGCGCCCTCATGACCCCTTCCCCGCGCGATCGAGATCGAGATCCACCAGCTCCTCCGCCAGGCCGCGGAGCAGGTCCTCTTCTCCTTCGCCGATCCCGAGGTCGGAGGCCTCGGCGGCGAGGTCGGCGACGAGCTCGGTGAGCACGTCCTCCGGCGGGTAGGGGGCGAGGGGCGGCACCGGGCGGAAGGGCGCGGGCGCGGCCGCCGCGACCTGCTGCAGGAACTCGGCGTAGCGGCGCGCCGATCCCTCCAACGTATGGTGGGCGGCGACGTGCCGCCGGGCGTTCTCTCCCATCTCCCGCCGCAGCGGCTCGTCGGCCGCCAGCCGGCGGAGGTAACCCAAGAGCACCTCCTCCTCCGTCTCGTCGAGCGGCACCTTGGCGCAGCAACCGGCGGGGATCTCGGCGAACGACCCGTCGTCGCTGACGACCACCGGCTTGCCCAGGCCGAGGAGCCGGATGAGGGTCCCCGAGGTCTCGCCAGCCGACGGATAGCGTAAGTTGAGGGCCACATCCACGGCGACCATGGTGCGGAGGAACTGCTCCAGCCGGGTGTGGCCGAGGCGCACGACACCCTCCCGCAGCCCGGGCTTCAGGACGGCGTCGAGGTCGTAGTAGGGGGAGGCGTCGCCCACCAGGAGATAGAGCGAGTCGGGAAACTCACGCCGGAAGCGGGCGAAGGCGCGGAGCGTCACCTCCAGGCGCTTGACGGGGGTGATGAAGCCGAAGGAGGCGATGAGGAAGGCGCCGCCTGGCAGCCCCAGCGAGGCGCGGGCGGCGGCCGGCGAGAGATCGGACGGCAGGCCAGCGAGGCTCAGGTGATGGGGGATCGTGGCGACCCGCGCCAGCGGCCGGCTCCGCAGCACGCGGCGCCGCGTCGTCTCGTTGTGGACGATGGTCCCCAGGCCGGCGTCCACGGCGCGCTCGAAGAGCGGGTAGCTCCAGACGTCGAGCGGGATGCCGGTCGCCAGGCAGCGGCGCCCCAGCGCCAGGCCGGAGCG
Source organism: Thermoanaerobaculia bacterium (assembly GCA_035603315.1). Classification (GTDB taxonomy): domain Bacteria; phylum Acidobacteriota; class Thermoanaerobaculia; order Multivoradales; family UBA5704; genus DATNKQ01. The sequence continues at coordinate 17,166 of DATNKQ010000541.1, read as the reverse complement.
GCCGTAGGCGTAGCGCAGGGCCTCGAGGTAGCCGGCGGCGTCCCCGCGGTCCAGGGTGAGCGACCGCACCAGGTGGTGGAGCACGAACTCGTGGAGCACGACCACTCCGGGATGCTCGAGGAGGGTCTCGTAGATGCGGCCGTGGAAGTCGGCGCTGTTGCCGAGCTGGTAGAGGAGGAGGTCGAAGCGCCCCTGGGCGGCGAGGGTGGGCAGCTCGCGGGCCGCGTGCAGGGGGAAGCGGTCGGCGAGCTCGGGGACGACCCGGTGGGGGTCGTCGGCGATGAGCTCGATCTCCAGGTGGTTCGCCAGCTGCGGCAGGAGCTCGGCGCTGTAGTCGGCGATCCCCGACCGCATCGGCGGCAGGGGGCTGTAGTAGGCGACCCGCATGGGATTCATCCGGTGAGCTTGGCGATGACGCGGTCCCAGTCGATGCCGGCGACGGCCGCCGCTCCGGCGGCCCCCAGGGCGCGCGCCCGCTCGCGGTCGCGGTAGAGGAGGTCGATGCGGGCAGCGAGCGCGCCGGGGTCGCCGGGCGGCACGACGAAGCCGTTGCCGCCGTCCGCGACGAACTCGAGCACGCCCCCCGAGTCGGCCGCGGTCAGCACCGGCTTGCCGCACTTGAAGGCCTCGACCGTCACGTAGCCGTAGTCCTCGTCGTAGGGGGCATAGAAGACCGCCAGGCAGCCGGAGTAGAGCTCGATCAGGCGCTCGTCGTCGACCCAGCCGGGGATCTCGACGCGGTCTGCGACCCCCAGCCGCGCCGCCAGCGACCGCAGCGCCTCGAGCTCCGGTCCGCTGCCGGCGATCCGGCAGCGCACCGGCGTCCGGGTCTCGGCCATCGCCCGCAGCAGGAGATCGAAGCGCTTGAGCTCGTCCAGGCGTCCCACCGCCAGGACGTAGTCGCCGCTCTCGCCTGGCCGGCAGCGGGCGGCGAGCCGCGGCGGCGGGTAGAGGACCTCGGCCGCCAGGCCGTTCCAGCGCCGCAGGCGGTCGGCGGTGTTCTTCGAGATGGTATAGACGGCGCGCGCCTCCGAGAGCGTCTTGGTGTCCATCGCCCGCACCATCTCGACCACCTTCTGGTCGCGCGGCTGGTTGGTGAAGTCGCTGTAGCGGGTGCCCTGGAGATCGTAGACCTGGCGCATCTGATGGATGAGCCAGACGACCTTGTGCGGGTGGCGGACGAAGTAGGAGGGGAAGCGGGTGGCGATCACCCGGTCGATCTTCTTCCCCGCCGCCTCCCGGAGGTCGAGCAGGCGCCAGGCGAGGCCGCTCTTGAGGAGCTGCAGACGGTCCGCCCAGGCGTAGGGGAGGGCGACCACCTCCACCTCGAAGCCGCGGGCCAGGAGCTCGTCGCGGAGCGACTGCACGAGCATCTCCGCCCCGCCGTAGGCGAAGGGCACCTGCGAGGCGCAGAGGCAGATCCGCATCGTCAGGAGGACCGGTCAGTCGGCCGGCCGGGACCCTCTCCCGCGGCCTCCTGGCGCTTCTCCAGGGCCGCCAGCCGCGCCTCCGTCTCGCGCAGCCGCCGCTCCGTCCGCTCCTCGGCCCCCAGGATCTCCTGCAGCAGGCGGCTCACCGTCTGGTTGTAGAGGTTCTGCTGCTCGAGGAGCGGGCGCACGACCCACTTGAGGAAGAGGTGGAAGACCGCCTTGCGGGAAAAGACCAGCAGACGGCCGACGACCGGCCGCGGCGAGACGCAGAGGGGCTCCTGCACGTACTCGCGCGTCTTCAGCTCCAGCAGCTTGTGCTGCGCCTCCTCGCTCCCGGCGCCGGCGGCGCTGACCTCGGCTTGGCGCTGCCGCACCCCGGCCCGCACCCGCTCGAGGACGTCCGCGACGCGCGCCTCCCGCGCTTCCTCATCACCCGCCAGAGGCTGATCGCCCGCCGGCTCCGCTCGTTCCGGAGGCCCAGCCGTCATGGCCCTTTCCCGTTGAAGCTCAGGAAGACCCCGAGGTAGCGCAGGTCGTCGCTCTGCGGGTTGCGGTGGGCCGGGACGAGGCCGTCGGTGTCGGTCAGGGTGAAGCGGTAGAAGTATTCGTGGGGAGCCTGGGGGAAGAAGCCCAGGTCCTTCGCCACCGGCTCGACCTTGAGCTCGATCGGCGTCCCTTCGCGCTTGGCCTCGCTGTCGAAGACGACCCGCACGCGGTCGACGCCGCTGTCGACGTCGAGCTCGTTGACGTCGGAGAGCGAGTAGGCGCGGAAGCGCACGGCGTCGACCGGCGCCACCGTCACCAGCACCACCTCCGAGCGGCAGGCGCCGCGCACCCAGACGCCGTTGGGATTTCGCTCGTCGGCGAAGAAGTTCTGTTTGGGCACCACCCAGACGCCGTCGCCCCAGCCGCGCAGGAAGTAGCCGGGGATCTTGTTGAGCAGCGTCAGCTCGAGCGGCAGGGCCTGAAACGTCGCGGTGCGGGCGTGCGCCTGGAGCGTCGCCTCCGGGGTGATGGCCTGCAGCGGCACCGCCACCAGCGAGGCGGTCCACAGGCCGGCGGCGGCGAAGGGGAGGATCAGGCTCCGCTTCGCGGCCATGCGGCCGGGGAGGAAGAGGAGGGCCGGGTAGATGCTCGCGAAGTAACGGTTGCCCAGAAAGCCCAGCCCGCCCTGGTAGTTGTCGGGGCGCAGGAGGACGAGGCTCAGGCAGTAGCCGGCGACCGCCAGGAGAAGAAGATGACGGGATCGATCGCGGGGTCCCGACAGGTAGAGCCCGAAGGCGAAGAGGGCGAAGGGGAAATAGGGAAGGAGGCCGGTGTGGCGCCCGAAGACGAAGTATTCGAGGTCGCGGGCGAACGTCCGCGGCGTCGCCTGGATCCCTAAGCCCGACCAGGAGCCGAAGCTGGTGCCGCGGTAGAGCTGCCAGAGGTCGCGCCGGCTTTCGATCGGGTACTCGCTTTCGAAGGAACGCCGCTGCACCCCACGGTAGGGGCTCCAGGAGCCGGTGAGCCGCTGCTGCGTGCCGGCAAGCAGGACGAGCGCCAGGAGAGCCGGCGCGACGAAGGCGGCGAGAGCGCCGAAGCGCCTCCTCCAGGCGAGGTCGACGGCGATGGGGCCGCCCAGGAGCACCATCGTCTCCTTCGACACGAAGGCGGCGGCCAAGAGCGCTCCCGCCCCGGCGAGCAGCCAGAGGTCGCGCGGCCGCTCTTCGTCGTCCCCGCGGCGGCGCAGGTGCTGCCAGAGGAGGAGGGGGAAGAAGACGCAGGCCATGTTGAACACCTCGGGCTGCATCCAGAAGACGTAGTTGTAGGCCACCGAGGCGAAGAAGAAGCCGGCCAGATAGAGGCCCACGTAGCCGCTCTCGGCGCGGAAGAACCAGCAGGCCGACCAGAACATGGCGAGGAAGAGGGCCATGTTGAAGACCACCAGACCCTGGACGCCGAAGACGGCATAGAAAGGGAGGGCGGCGAGCGAGTAGATGAACGGCTTGCCGTAGTGCATGGTCTTGCCGCCGTCCGTCGTCGACAGCACCACGCCGTACGGACCCTGGTCCCACAGCCGGTAGGCGCGGAAGAGGTCGCGGTGATCGTAGGTCAGGTCGTGATCGTGCCAGAGGCTCTGCGCCATCATCACGTACGCCGCCTCGTCGGCCTGCGGGCCGGGCGGAAAGTGGACCTTGTAGACGGTGAAGGAGAGCCCCAGGAGGACCACGGACAGGCAGACGGCGTGGGTGGTGGAGAGTCGCATCGTTCGTCGATCGGGGTGGCGGGGTGGCCGGCGGCCGAGGGCAACGATACAAGATCCGCCGGCCGGCGGCACGGCGCAGCGCTTGCGGATAGACTTTCCGGCCCATGGCGGCATCCTCGGCTCACCGGGCCTCCGCGCTCGCCGACGGCTGGCGGTATGTCGTCGCCGCTCTCTTCTACCTGCTCGTCGCCGCCGTCTACCTGCGGCCCATCTGGCGGACCTTCGGCACCCACATCGGTCCCAACCCGGGCGACCCGATCTTCAATCTCTATATCCTCAAGTGGGGGATGCACCAACTCCGGCTGGGCTTCCCCGACTTCTGGAACGCGCCCTTCTACTTCCCCACGCCGCGGGTCACCACCTTCTCGGACCACCTGCTCGGTCCCATGCTGATGGCCTCCGCCTTTACCGCTCTGTGGCCCAACCCGATCGCCGCCTACAACTTCCTCGTCCTCTCCTCCTTCGTCCTCTGCGGCTGCACGACCTGCTATGTCCTGCGGCGGAGCGGCCTGTCCTGGCTGCCCGCGCTCCTGGGCGGCGCGGTCTTCGCCTTCGCCCCCTTCCGCATCGACCAGCTCAGCCACGTGCAGATGCTCCTGGCGCAGTGGATCCCTCTCCTGCTGTGGAGCTGGGACCGCCTGCTGGCCGGACCGACCTGGCGGCGCGCCGGCCTCTTCCTCCTCTTCTACGCGCTCCACCTCTCCGGCAGTACCTACCTCGCCTACATGATCCACTTCCCCCTTCTCGCCCTGGCGGTGAACCGCGCCGCGACGCCGGAGAGGACCTGGCTCTCCCGCGCCTCCCTCCGCATCCTGGCGCCGGTCCTCCTCCTCTGCGCGGCGCTCCTCCTCGCCGTCTTCTGGCCCTATCGCACGACCTCGAAGGAGCTCGGCCTCACCCGCAGCGAGAGCGAGATCCGCGTCTATGGCGCCTCTCTCGCCAGCTTCGTCACGCCGTGCGACCAGAGCTGGTACGACGGCCCCTGGTCAGCGTCCCTGCGGCGGCCGGAGAACTCGCTCTTCGCCGGCTTCCTCCCGAGCGCCCTCGCGCTGTGGGGCGCGATCCTCGGCTGGAGGCGCTTCCGCTCCTCGCCGCGGCGGCCGCTGTCGGCGGGGAAGCAGGCAGCCCTGGCGGCCCTCATCGCCCTCGGCCTCTTCGGCTGGGCGGCCGGCGAGGCCGAGACCTGGAGGCGCCTGCCGCTGGGCAGCCACCTGCGGTCGCCCGGCTATCACACCGCCGCCCTGCTGCTCCTCCTCGGCCTCGGCGGTTGGGCGCTCCTGCGCCGGCGCTGGGGCGGCAACTGGCCGCTCGACCTCTCCGAGCTCGATCCCTGGCGGCGCGGCCTGCTGCTGTCGGGAGCCCTCTGCTTCCTGCTCGCCCACCCGATCGTCTACTCGCAGCTGATGCGCTGGATCCCGGGCATGAACGGCATGCGGGTGCCGGCCCGCTTCTACCCCTTCGTCTCCCTCCCCTTGGCCCTCCTCGCCGCGCTCGGCTTCGCCGACATGCGGGCGAGGATGCCCACCGCCTGGGTCCGGCGAGCCGCGACGGTCCTCGTCGCCGCCGGTCTGCTCGTCGAGCTCTCGCCGCGGACGCTGCCGTCGGTCCCGCTGCCTACCGAAGACCGCTTCCCTCCGGTCTACGCCTGGCTGGCGGAGCAGCGGGACGTGCGGGCGCTCTTCGAGCTGCCGGTCGACGACATCGTCACCGACATCTCCTACATGTACTTCGGGACCCGGCACTGGAAGCCGCTCGTCAACGGCTTCAGCGGCTACCTGCCGGCCGTCTACGGGAACCTCCGCGACCACTGCGACTGGCCGGTGCCGGACGACCGCACCCTCGACCGCCTGCGCGGCATGGGGGTGACCCACCTCCTGCTCCACACCGGCGGCTTCGACAAGCGGTGGGAGCGCCGCGCCCTTCGCAGCTGGGAAGAGACGGCCGGCGTCCAGCTCCTCTACTCCGACGACGACGGCGACCGGGTCTACCGTCTCCTCCCCGCTCCCCGGCGCGCCGCGTGAGCCGCCGGCCTGCGTGTAAGATCGTCGGATGCCGGAGGGAGCACCGACGATCGCCGTCGACCTGCGAGCCCTGGTGCCCGAATCAACGGGGATCGGGACCTACACGCGGTCGCTCCTCCTCGAGCTGGCGCGCGGCGGCCGGGGTCGATATCTGGGGTTCGCCCACCAGCCGGTGCGCTGCGCCGGCGAGCTCAAGAGCGCCGGCATCGAGCTGGAGTCTCAGAGGGCGCCGTCAGGAGTGATCTGGCAGCAGCTCCAGCTCCCCCGGCGGCTTGCCCGGGGCGACGTCGACCTCTTCTGGTCACCGCTCTTGACCCTGCCGCTCTGCTCGCAGGTCCCGGCGGTCGTGACCCTTCACGACCTCACCACCCTCATCCTGCCGGAGACCCACAGCGCCAAGGTGCGCTGCAGCATTCTCCCCTTCCTCGCCCGCTCGCTCGCCCGGGCGCGGCGGATCGTCGCCGTCTCGCGCGCCACCGCCGCCGACCTGCGCTTCCACTTCCCGGAATGCGCCGACCGCGTGCGGATCGTCTACGAGGGGGTCGACCCCGCGTTCAGGCCCGCCGGCGCCGGGGAGGTCGCCGCCATCCGCGCCGACCTCGGCTGCCCCGACGGCTATCTCCTCCACGTCGGGACACTCGAGCCGCGCAAGAACGTCGGCATTCTCCTCGACGCCTGGGAGGCCCTGCGCCGCGACGACCCGGCGACGCCGCCCCTCGTCCTCGCCGGCGGCCCCGGCTGGCGCAGCCGGCGCCTGCGGGCGCGCATCGAGTCGCTGGGGCCGCTCGGTCTCAAGGCCCAGGGACGGGTCGGCGGCGCGGCCCTCGTCCGCCTGTTCCAGGGGGCGAAGGTCTTCGTCTTCCCTTCGCTCTACGAGGGCTTCGGCCTGCCGCCCTTGGAAGCCATGGCCTGCGGCATCCCCACCGTCGTCTCCGACGTCTCGAGCCTGCCCGAGGTGGTAGGGGACGCCGCCTCGATCGTCGATCCGGCGGACGCCGGGGCGCTCGCCGCCGCCATCCGCGAGCTGCTGGGCGACCCCCTCCGCGCGGCCGACTTGGGCGCCCGGGGGGTCGCGCGCGCGGCCGGCTTTCGCTGGGACCGCGCGGCGCGCGAGATGGAAGAGGTCTTCGCCGAAGCGCTCGGCACATCGTAGATATCGGAGCCGCATCCCGTGCCCCATACCATCGGCTTGGACGCCCGCAAGATCCAGGACTTCGGCATCGGCACCTACATCCGCAACCTCATCCGGTCGCTGGCCGAGATCGACCACGAGAACCATTACGTACTGCTCGCCCGCCCCGCCGACCGCGAGACGCTCCTGGACCTCCCCGAGAACTTCCGGGTCGCCGTCGAGAGCTCTCCCGTTTACTCCTTGCGCGAGCTCGTCGCACTCTCCTGGAAGCTCTATCGGCTGAAGCTCGACCTCTACCATTCGACCCACTACGTGCTGCCGGCGGTCGTCCAGCCGCGGGTCGTGGTGACCATCCACGACATCATCCATCTGCTCTATCCGGAGTTCCTGCCCAGCACCTTCGCCTTCCTCTACGCCCAGCGGATGATCCACCGCAGCCTCTCCCGCGGCGACCGCATCATCGCCGTGTCGCAGAACACCAAGGCCGACCTCATGCAGTACTTCGAGGTGGACGGCCGGAAGATCCAGGTGGTGTACAACGGCGTCGAGGACCGCTTCCGCCGCCGGCTGACGGAAGCCGAGATCAACGAGCGGCTCGCGGCCGTCGGCATCGCGCGGCCCTACCTCCTCTTCGTCGGCAATCCCAAGCCGCACAAGAACCTGGACAACGTAGTCCAGGCCTACGCGCGGGCCCGCCGCATGGCGCAGTTCGACGAGCCCCTGGTCTGCGTCGGCGACCGCGCCGGCGCGGGGTCGAAGATCCGCCAGCGCGCCGAGTACCTCGGGCTCGTCGACCGCGTACACCTCCTGGGCCACGTGGCGGACGAGGCCCTTCCCGCCATCTACCAAGGGGCGACGCTCTTCCTCTATCCCACGCTCTACGAGGGTTTCGGCCTGCCGGTCGTCGAGGCAATGGCGTCGGGAGTGGCGGTGATCACCTCCAACACGTCGGCCTTGAAGGAGGTGGCGGAGGGCTACGCGCACCTGGTCGATCCGCTCGACGTCGACGGCATGGCCAAGGCGATCGCCCGCTGCATGAGCGACGCCGAGCACCGCGCCGCCCTCGCCAAGCTGGGCACCCGCCGCGCCGAGGACTTCCGCTGGGAGAAGGCCGCCCGCCGCACCCTCGAGATCTACCTGGCTGCCCTCGACCCCGGCGCCGCCGCCGACCGCCCGGCCGAGCGGGCCGAGGCCGCGCCATGAAAGCAGTCCTGGTCCACGATTGGCTGACCGGCATGCGCGGCGGCGAGAAGGTGCTGGAGGCGCTCTGCGGTCTGCTGCCGGGCGCCCCCCTCTTCACGCTCTTCCACTTCGCCGGCAGCGTCAGCCCGGCGATCGAGAGCCACCCCATCCACACCAGCTTCCTGCAGCGGGCGCCCGGCATCCGCCGGCACTACCGGCGCTACCTGCCGCTCTTCCCGGCGGCGATCGAGGACTTCGATCTCGCGGGATTCGACCTCGTCGTCTCCTCCAGCCACTGCGTGGCCAAGGGGGTGATCCCGCCTCCCGGCTCCTTCCACCTCTGCTACTGCCACACCCCCATGCGCTACGCCTGGGACCAGGAGCACGCCTATTTTCCGCGCCGCCGCGGCGCCGGTCCCCGCCTGCGCTCGCTGGCGCTCACCGCCCTGCGCGCCTGGGACGCCGCCGCCTCGGCGCGCGTAGACCTCTTCGTGGCCAACTCATCGTTCGTGGCCGCGCGGATCCGCCGCTACTACGGCCGCGACGCGGAGGTCGTGCATCCGCCCGTCGACGTCGACTTCTTCACCCCCGGCGAAGCCGCGGCGGGGGAGGAGCGGCCGGCGCCCTACTGCCTCATGGTCTCGGCGCTCGCCCCCTACAAGCGGCTCGAGCTGGGCATCGCCGCCTGCGCGCGGCTGGGGCTGCCGCTCCGCATCGTGGGGACGGGCGCCGAGCGCGCGCGGCTGGAGCGGGCGGCGGCGGACGCGCCGGGATCCGGCCCGCGCGCGGAGCTCTTGGGCGGCGTCTCGGCCGAACGCCTGCGCGACCTCTACCGCGGCGCGCTCTGCCTGCTGCAGCCCGGGACCGAGGACTTCGGCATCGGCGCCGTCGAGGCCCTGGCCTGCGGCACGCCGGTGGTGGCGCTGGCGCAGGGGGGAGTGCTCGACGTGGTCGAAGACGGCCGGCACGGCGTCCTCTATCAGGAATCCGCGGAGCAAGAGAGCGCTTCCGCGCTGGCGGACGCAATTGACAAAGCGCGCCGGATTCGATTCAATGGCTTGGATCTTCGCGGTCGAGCGGAGGATTTCTCCGCCCCGCGCTTCAACCGAAGCATGCAGTCCCTGCTGTCCCGCAAGCTCGTGTAGAGGGTGCGCCGCGCCTTGATCCGCCAACGCCATCGCATGACGGCCAGCATCCACCTGGCCGGCGACCTCGCGGCCACCCTCCTGGCCTTCCTCGCCGCCTGGCTGCTGCGCTTCGAGCTGGCGATCATCCCGCTGACCAAGAACGTACCGGACTGGAGCCCCTATCTGCGGCTGGTGCCGGCCGTCGTCGTCATCTGGCCGATCGTCTTCTACTTCCACGGCCTCTACCAGAGCCGGCGGGGACGGAGCCGAGTCGACGAGGTGCTGACCCTGGTGGTGGCGGTGGCGCTGGCCACCGTGCTGCTGTCGGTGGTCATCGCCTGGTACCGGCCGCCCGCCGCCCCGGGAAGCACCGAGTACTTCACCTACAGCCGCGCCTTCGTGGGGATCTTCGCGCTCGTCGACCTGGGCGCCGTCGCCGCCACCCGCATGGCGATGCGCTCGGGCCTGCGCCGCATCCGCCTTTCGGGACACAACCTGCAGCGCATCCTGGTGATCGGCGCCGGCACCCTCGGCCGCGAGATCACGCAGAAGATCCTCGCCCATCGCGAGATGGGCTTCGCGGTGATGGGCTTCCTCGACGACGACCCCGGCAAGGCCGGCGCCAGCTTCCACGGCGTGCCGGTCCTCGGCACTCTCAAGCAGGCCGAGGAGGTCCTCGCCCGCACGCGGATCGATCAGGTCTACATGGCGCTGCCGCTCGAGGCGCACAAGAAGACGCTCTCGATGCTGCAGCTCATGGCGCGCGAGTGCGTCGAGACCAAGCTGGTGCCCGACATCCTGCAGTACGCGACGCTGAAGGCGACGATGGAGGATCTCGACGGCACGCCGGTCATCAACCTCTCGCAGGTGCCGCTCCAGGGTTGGAACAGCCTGGCCAAGCGGGTGATGGACATCGGCATCTCGGCTGCCGCCCTCTTGGTCGTGCTGCCGCTCGCGCCTTTTTTGGCGCTCGCCGTCTGGCTCGAGGACCGCGGCCCGATCTTCTACACCCAGGAGCGCATGGGGCTGGACGGCAAGCCGTTCATGATCCTCAAGTTCCGCTCCATGCGGATCGACGCCGAGGCTTCGAGCGGTCCGGTGTGGGCGGTCAGGGACGATCCTCGCCGCACCCGCGTCGGCACCTTCCTGCGGCACTGGTCGCTCGACGAGCTGCCGCAGCTGTGGAACGTTCTCGTCGGCGACATGTCGATCGTCGGCCCGCGTCCCGAGCGCCCCACCTTCGTCCGCGAGTTCAAGCACAAGATTCCGCAGTACATGCTCCGCCACCGCGTCAAGGCCGGCATCACCGGTTGGGCACAGGTCCACGGCTGGCGCGGCAACACCTCGATCAGGAAGCGCATCCAGTACGACCTCTACTACATCGAGAACTGGTCGCTCTCGCTCGACTGCAAGATCCTCTGGATGACGCTGCGCCACGCGCTGCGCCACAACGCCTATTAGAGCCCCGAAAAAACCCACTGGCGCTGCGTTTGCGCGCGCCGGACGCCATTGCTGCGTCTTCGCCGGCCTCGCCTCCCCCACATCTCGCGTAGCTCCCGACACCCTTCTGCAACGGCTTGTGGTCGACGGACGGTGGCTCTCGATCGCGCCGCGCGCGACGTGCCACTAACGATTGAGGTCGCACGACACTTGACACCCAAGATCTAGTGGCGTAACCTCCGCGTCATAAGCACGCCCCAGAGGGCACAACATTTTTTCGAAAGGAGACTGTTCATGGCGATGATCGCGAAGAAGGCTCCAGCGAAGAAGGCCAAGCCGGCGGCGAAGAAGGCCGCCACCAAGAAGCCGGCGGCGAAGAAGACCGCCGCCAAGAAGCCGGCAGCGAAGAAGACCGCCAAGAAGAAGTAGCAGCAGCCCTCGCGAGAGGGCGGCTCGAAAGCTAGCGGTCTTTCGCGTCGCCCTCGTAGCTCTGGAGTTCATCCCCTTCCAACAATTCGAGTCGCGGCAGAAGTCGGGCCGCACCTTCCCCGGACGAAGCGCGGCGAGTCGTCAGGCGCCGGCGTCGAGACGGCGCGCGGCCGCGCGGTCGAGGAACCAGAGCAGGTCGCCGTCCCGCGGGCGGATGGCGCGCGCCGGGCAGACGTCGGGCGCCACGTCGCTCGCCAGAGCGGCCTCGACCGCTGCGGCCTTCTCCTCGCCGCTGACCAGGAAGAGCACGGCCGCCGCGGCGTTGATCGCCCGCGGCGTCAGCGTGATGCGGAAGGACTGCAGCTTCTCGACCCACGGCGCGGCGACGATGTGATCGCCATCCGAAAGCGCCGCCGATCCCGGGAAGAGCGAGGCGGTGTGCCCTTCCGGGCCGAGGCCCAGGAGGACGAGGTCGATGCGCGGGAGCTGCCCGGCCTCGAGGTGGAAGAACTCGCGGATCCGTTCCTCGTACTCGCCCGCGGCGCGCGCGGCGTCGGGCTCCTCGGCGTGGATGCGGTGGACGTTGCCGCGCGGCACCGGCGCCACGTCGAGCATCGCCTCCTTCGCCAGGCGATAATTGCTGTCGGGATGCTCGGGAGGAACGTGGCGCTCGTCGCCCCAGAAGAAGTGCATCTGCCCCCAGGGAAGGCGCGGGGAATAGCTCTCGTTCTCGTCGGCGAGCAGACGGTAGAGGTCGCGCGGCGTGGTGCCGCCGGCGAGGGCGAGGGTGAAGAGGCCGGGCGATCCGGAGGCGGCGGCGAGCGCGCGCGCGGTGATCTCTTCCGCCGCGGCGCGGAAGAGCTCGCCGCGGTCAGCGCAGAGCCGGATCGCGGGGGACCCCACGCGGCGATCTCCGGAAGGCGGGCCGAGAAGACTCCGACTTCTCCCGCGGGTTCTTCCATTGCCGGCCGTCCTTCTGGATCAGCTCGTCCGCCTCCTTGGGCCCCCAGGTGCCTGCCGCGTAGTTGGGGAAGCTGCGCGGCACGAGCGTCTTCCAGATGTCCAGGATCGGCGTCACCACGCTCCAGCTCGCCTCCACCATGTCGCTGCGCTGGAAGAGCGTCGAGTCCCCCTCCATGCAGTCGTAGAGCAGCGTCTCGTAGCCGGTGGAAGGCGTCGAGCCGAAGTAATCGGCATACTCGAAATCCATCTTGACCGTGCCCAGGCTGACCTGCGGCCCGGGGATCTTGGCGTGGAAGCGCAGCGACACTCCCTCTTCGGGCTGGATGTGGAGGACCAGCAGGTTGGGGTTCAGGTGATCGACCGGCGTCTCGCGGAAGAGCATGAACGGCGCGCGCTTGAACTGGATGGCGATCTCGGTCACCCGGCGCGCCATTCGCTTGCCGGTGCGCAGGTAGAACGGCACGTCCGCCCAGCGCCAGTTGTCGACCATCACCTTGAGCGCGGCGAAGGTCTCGGTCGTCGAGGAGGGGGAGACCTTCGGCTCCTCGCGGTAGGCGGGCACCCGCTCGCCGTCGATCGTCCCCTCGCCATATTGGCCGCGCACCGCCTGCCGCAGCACGTCCTCGTGCGACAGCGGGTGGATGGCGCGCAGGATCTTCACCCGCTCGTCGCGCACGACGTCGGCGGCAAAGGAGATGGGCGGCTCCATGGCGACGAAGGCGAGGAGCTGGAAGACGTGGTTCTGCAGCACGTCGCGGAGCGCCCCCGCCTGCTCGTAGTAAGGGCCGCGGTCCTCGACGCCGACGCTCTCGGCGACGGTGATCTGCACGTGGTCGATGTAGCGCCGGTTCCAGATCGGCTCGAAGATGCCGTTGGCGAAGCGGAAGGCCATGATGTTCTGCACCGTCTCTTTGCCCAGGTAGTGATCGATGCGGTAGATCTGGCTCTCGCGCAACACCTCGCGGATACGGCGGTTCAACACCTCCGCGGAGTCGATGTCGTGCCCGAACGGCTTCTCGATGATCACCCGCCGGAAGGTGCCGTCGCGCTCCTCGACCATCCCGCCGTCGCCCAGGTGGCGGACGATGTCGGCGAAGAAGCTCGGCGGAGTCGCCAGGTAGTAGAGGCGCGCGCCGCCGGTGCCGCGCTCCTGCTCCGCCTGGCGGATCGCCTGGTCCAGCCCGGCGTAGGCGTCGGCGCGCGTGAAGTCGCCCGGCGCGTAATAGGTGCGCGCGACCAGCCAGTCGACGAGCTCGGGGTCGACCTCGCCGGTGGCGAACTTCCGCAGGTCGTCGCGGACGTCCTGGCGGAACTCTTCGTGGCCGATCTCCTGGCGGCCGACGGCGACGACGGCGAACTCGTCGGGGAGCAGGCCGCTGGCCGCCAGGTTGTAGAGGGCGGGGATGAGCTTGCGCTTGGTCAAGTCGCCGGTGGAGCCAAAGATAACCACCGCAGAAGGGGGGGCGGCTTCCGCGCTCGCCGGCGCCTCCTCCTGCTCCTCGGGTACCTTCGCGATCGCCATGCCTAACCTCCCGACGGCCGCTCGACGTGGCCGCCGAAGCCGTGCCGCATCGCCGAGAGGAGCTTCTCGGCGAAGGTGTGCTCGTGGCGCGAGCGGAAGCGGGTGTAGAGCGCCGCCGACAGCACGTCGGCCGGCACCGCCTCCTCGAGCGCCGCCATGATCGTCCACCGCCCCTCGCCCGAGTCCTGGACGAAGCCGGTGAACTCCTTGAGATCGGGGCTGCCGGCGAGGCCGAGGGCCGTGAGGTCGAGGAGCCAGGAGGAGACGACGCTGCCGCGCCGCCAGAGCTCGGAGACGGCTCCCAGGTCGACGTCGTAGCGGTGCCCTTCCGGCAGCTCCGCCGAGGCGGCGTTCTTGAGGATGTCGAAGCCCTCGGCATAGGCCTGCATCAGCCCGTACTCGATGCCGTTGTGGATCATCTTGACGAAGTGCCCGGCGCCCACCGGCCCGCAGTGGAGATACCCCTGCTCGGCGGTGCCAGCCGCCCGGCCGGGCGTCGGCGGGATGGCGCCGGTCCCGGGGGCCAGCGTCTTCCAGATGGGGTCCAGGCGCGCCACCGTTTCGCGGTCGCCGCCGATCATCATGCAGTAGCCGCGCTCGAGCCCCCAGATGCCGCCGCTGGTGCCGGCGTCGACGTAGTGGATGCCTTTCTGCGCCAGGTCGCCGGCGCGGCGGACGTCGTCCTTGAAGTAGGAGTTGCCGCCGTCGATGACCACGTCGCCGGAGGAGAGCTTCTCCTTGAGCGCGGCGACGGCGGTCTCGGTGACCTGCCCGGCGGGGAGCATCAGCCAGACCACCCGCGGCGGCGAGAGCGCCGCCACCAGCTCGTCGAGCGAGCCCGTCCCCTGGGCGCCTTCGCCGGCCAGCTCCTTGACCGGGGAGGGATCGCGGTCGTAGACCGCGCATGCGTGCCCCCCGCGCAGGAGCCGCCGCACCATGTTGGCGCCCATCCGTCCCAAGCCGACCATGCCGATCTGCATCGCGGTCCTCCCTGGCTCTCCCGCGCCGTTCGCCGCCGCGGTCCTCCCGAGTCTATCCGACCCGGCGGCCCCCGGCGGCTCGCAGTAAGATGGCCGCGGAGGAGACCTCATGCCGACACCTCTTCGAACCCTTCGCGCCGTCCTGGCTCTCCTCGCGACGCTGATCCTGTCGTTGCCCGCCGTGGCCCGCGCGCAGACGGCGGTCTCCGTCAAGGCCGGCACCCTGGGGCTGGGCGTCGAGCTGACGCACGGCTTCACCCCCTGGCTGGACGGCCGCCTGGGAGTCAACGGCTTCCACCTCTCGCGGCGCAGCACGGCGAGCGGCATCGACTACGATGCCCGCGCCGACCTCCGCACCGCCACCGCGCTCCTCGACTTCCGCCCCGCCGGCGGCGGTTTCCGCCTGACCGGGGGCCTGGTCTACGACGACAACTCCGTCGACGGCAGGAGCCGTCCGCCCGCCTCCGGCTTCTATCCGATCGGCGACGTTCAGGTGCCGGTCCGGCTGCTGGGAGGGCTGGAGGGCAGGATCGACTTCCAGCCTCTGGCTCCCTACCTTGGGCTCGGCTGGAGCAACTCGCTCGCCGCCAGCGGCCGGCTCGGCTTCGACTTCGATCTGGGAGCGGTGTTCCAGGGCAAGCCGCGAGTCACCCTCACACCGGTGATCGCCGCCGGCAGCCCGCTCGACAACCCGACGGCGCGCGCGCTCCTGGCGGTCGAGATCGGCAAAGAGGAGGCCGACGTCGAGCACGACCTCCGGCGGCATGACGTCTACCCCGTCGTCTCCTTCGGGCTTTCGTATCGCTTCTGACCCGGCGATTCCGGATCGTGCCCGTCCAATCGGTATCATCCCAATCGAATCGGTATCATCCCAATTGAAATGGGATCATCCCAATCGAATCGGGATCATCCCGTTTCGATGGGCGCCCATCCCGCCGGATTGGGATCATCCCACTTCGGTCGGCGGCCATCCCTTTG
Organism: Thermoanaerobaculia bacterium; assembly: GCA_035603315.1. Lineage (GTDB taxonomy): Bacteria > Acidobacteriota > Thermoanaerobaculia > Multivoradales > UBA5704 > DATNKQ01. The sequence goes on along the minus strand of DATNKQ010000541.1, from coordinate 1,714 downwards.
AATTGGCGCGATCCCGATTCAATGGGGACTATCCCGATTCGATTGGGATCATCCCGATTCGATGGGCGTGATCCCAATCCGATGGGCGAGATCCCGATTCGATGGGCCTGCTCCCATGGGAGATGGGAGGATCCCGATTCAATTGGAAGGAGCCTGGCGGGAACGAAAAGATCCCGTCTCGATCGGGGGCGCCCTACTTGCGCTGGATCGACTGCAGGTAGGCGATGACGTCGCGGATGCGCTCGCCGACCGCGTCCTCCTGATCGAGGTCCTTCTCGCGCACCTGGAAGCTCCACCCCCACACCGGCATGGTGCCCGGCCCGTGCCCGCGCACGGCGGGGCCGCGGCCGTCGATGGCGTGGAAGACGCGGTCGTAGGGGAAGACGCCGCCGGCGGCGGCGGCGAGATGGCTGAGGTCGGCGGGCGGGACCTTGAGATCGGCCGCCACCGGCCCATCTCCCTGGCCCGACTCGCCGTGGCAGCTCGCGCAGTAGACGCGGTACATCCGCTGCCCCATCTCGAGGCGATGCCGCTCGCGCTGCGGCGGCCCAGCCGGCGCGCTCCTGCCCGGCGCGGTCGGCGGCGGGGGCGGCGTCTGCGCCCCTAAAACCGCGGCCCCGAGAGCGCTCCCCAGGACCGCCAGCACCGCCAAGACCATCCCGCTCCTCCGCCGCTCCGGCTGCTTCTCGTGCATGGATTTCATCTCCCCAGTTTTCAAGTCTAGCTCACCCCGCCTTCCGCATCCCCCGCTCCGCCTCGCCCAGCGCCTCGCGGATCTCGTCCAGCTCCTCTTCGCCGAGCTGCTGGCCGCCGAAGCTCTCGCGGAGATAGAAGGCGACGATCCTCGCCGCCGGCTCGGCGGTCTGGGGGTAATGGACGGCGGCCTCCTCGCTCAAGGCGAGCGGCGGGACGGCGTCGGTCAGGCGGAGGCCAGCCCGGGTCAGGCGCAGGCGGAGCTGGCGGTAGGCCCGGGTGGCGGTCCACGGCCGGCGGTAGCGGAGGACGAGGCGCCAGACGACGAGGGCCAGGAGGGCGAAGAGGAGGACGAGGAGCGGGGTCGCGGCGCGGCTGCGGCCCGAGGCCTCGGGGACCGCGAGGGCGGCGGGGGCGGGGCTCGCGGCGCCGGGATGGCGGCGCGGCGCCGCGCCGCTGCGGTCGAAGAGGCGCCAGAAGCTGCTCAGCAGATCGCGGAGGTCGTCGACGATCTGGATTTGGTCGGTGACGCCGTAGGTGAGGACGTAGCGGTCCCAGCGGAAGAGCAGGAAGTCGTAGACCTGGCGGGCCACCGACCAGGAATCGTCCCCTCCTTCGGTGGGGCGCCCGGCGGGCGGCGTGGGGTCGAAGATCCGCCACCCCTCCCCCGCCAGATAGGCCTCCACCCAGGCGTGGGCGTTGCTGTTGCGGACGATGGTGTAGCCCTCGAAGGGGTTGTACTCGCCGCCCAGGAAGCCGGTCACCAGGCGGGCCGGGATCCCCTGGGAGCGCAGCATCAGCACCATCGCCGAGGCGAAGTACTCGCAGTGGCCGCTCTTGTAGCGGAAGAGGAAGTCGTCGAGAGGGTCGGCGGTCGAGCGGCCGGCGAAGTCCTGGGTGTAGCCGTAGTTCTGCATCAGGTGGAGCTCCAGCCGCCGGGCGCGCTCGGCCGCCGGCCCCTGCCCCATCACCCTTTCCGCCAGCTCGCTCATGCGGACCGACGCGCCCGAGGAGTCGAGCG
>DATNKQ010000521.1:0-12140 GCA_035603315.1 Thermoanaerobaculia bacterium | reverse complement strand
GGCCCCCAGCCGCTCCCGCAGCCGCCCCACGTTGGCGCCGGCGTGGCGGAGGACCTCGGCCGTCTCCCCGTCGAAGGTCAGGGCGTAGAGGAGGTGCTCGAGCCCCGAGTACTCGTGGCCCAGCCGGCCGGCCTCCGTCATCGCCACCGAGAGCGAGATCTGTAGATCCTGGGAGAGCTTCATACGATCGCCGCAGCCGTTCTCATCGAGCTTCTGCCGGTTCCGCCGGCTCGGAGGGTTCTGCCGGCTCGGCCGTCACCAGGAGGGGCATGCCGTTCTCCCGCGCGAAGGCGGTGACCTCGGCCACCTTGGTCTCGGCCAGGTCGTGGGGATAGACGCCGGCGACGCCCACCCCCTTGTGGTGCACCTGCAGCATGATGTGGGTCGCTTCCGCCGGCGGCTTCTGGAAGTGCGCCATCAGCACCTCGACGACGAACTCCATGGTGGTGAAGTCGTCGTTGTGGATCAGCACCTTGAACCGCCGCGGCCGCTTCACCCGCCGCCGCACCGCGGTCGCAATCCCCGCCTCGCCCTCGGGGTCGAAGTCGGACCGATCGTTGGTGACTGCCACGTCGAAATCCTACTGCACCTGCTCCTTGGTCTTGAGGAAGCGCATGTCCGGCCACTCCTCGCCGGTGGTTTTGAGGTGCCAGGAGTTCCTGGCGAGGAAGACGGGGGAGCCGTTGTGGTCCTCGGCCATGCTGCCGTGGTTGGCGTCGTTGAACCTCTTGAGCGCGCGGTGGTCGGCCCCCTCGACCCAGCGGGCGGCGAAGATCGAGGTCCCCTCGAAGTGCACGGGGATGTCGTACTCCGTGCGGATGCGGTCGGCGAGGACGTCGAACTGCAGGGCGCCGGCCACGCCGACGATCCACTCGGCGCCGATCTGCGGCCGGAAGACCTGCGCCGCCCCCTCCTCGGCGAGCTGCAGGAGCGCCCGCCCCAGGTGCTTGGCGCGCATGGGGTCCTCGGGGCGGACCTTCCTCAGCAGCTCGGGTGCGAAGCTGGGGATGCCGGTGAAGCGCAGCTCCTCGCCCTCGGTCAGGGCGTCGCCGATGCGCAGGTTGCCGTGGTTGGGGATGCCCAGGATGTCGCCCGCCCACGCCTCCTCGGCGAGCTCGCGCTCGCGCGCCATGAAGAGCACCGGGTTCTGGATCGCCATCGTCTTGCCGGTGCGCACGTGGTACATCTTCATGCCGCGCGCGAAGCGCCCCGAGCAGAGGCGCACGAAGGCGACGCGGTCGCGGTGCTTGGGGTCCATGTTCGCCTGGATCTTGAAGACGAAGCCGCTCACCCGCGGCTCGCCGGGATCGACCACCCGCTCGGCCGCCGGCTGCGGGCGCGGCGGCGGCGCCAGCTCGACCAGCCCCTGCAGCAGGTCGCGGACGCCGAAGTTGTTGAGCGCGCTGCCGAAGAAGGCCGGTGTCAGGTGGCCGGCGCGGTAGGACTCGAGGTCGAAGGCGGGGCAGAGGCCGCGGACCATCGCCACCTCCTCGCGGAGGCGCGCGACGGCGCTCTCCGGCAACCGTTCGTCGAGCCGCGGGTCGTCGAGCCCCTGGCAGACCTCGCCCTCCGTGCGGACGTCGTTCCTGCCGCGCGCCAAGAGCAGCAGGCGGTCGTGGAAGAGGTCGTAGCAGCCGAGGAAGGCCCGGCCCATGCCGATCGGCCAGGTCGCCGGGGTGACGTCGAGCGCCAGCGTCTCCTCGATCTCGCCCAGGAGATCGAACGGCTCGCGCCCCTCGCGGTCCATCTTGTTGATGAAGGTGATGATGGGGACGTCGCGCAGGCGGCAGACCTCGAACAGCTTCTTGGTCTGCTCCTCGATGCCCTTGGCGGCGTCGATGACCATGACCGCCGAGTCGACGGCGGTGAGCGTGCGGTAGGTGTCCTCGCTGAAGTCCTCGTGGCCCGGGGTGTCCAGCAGGTTGAAGGTGCAGCCGGCGTACTCGAAGGTCATCACCGAGGCGGTGACCGAGATCCCCCGCTCGCGCTCCACCTTCATCCAGTCCGACCGCGCCCGCCGGTTCTCGCCGCGCGCCTTGACCGCCCCCGCCATCTGGATGGCGCCGCCGAAGAGCAGCAGCTTCTCGGTCAGCGTCGTCTTCCCGGCGTCGGGGTGCGAGATGATGGCGAACGTCCGCCGCCGGGACACGGGGTCGTCGCTCCTGTCGCTCTCGTGGCTCTCCGTCATGGTCACCGCTCGGGCTCCGCCCTGCCGGGCGCGCCCGGTCCCTCTCGAATCGAATGCGGAATGGGAGTCGTCAGAAGGCGGGCGACCGCCCTCTCCACCGTCTCAACAAGCGGGGGAGCCTAGCAGATTCCCTCCCGCCACGGACCGCGAAGGCGGGGCCTGGCACAAGCTCTGCACTTCACCGGTGCCCGTGAGAGAAATGGCCCTCCAGAAGGCGTTGCGGCCTTGGCTGGCTGCCGTCCTGCTGCTCGGCGCGGGACTCCCGAACGTGCTGCGCGCCGAGCCGGTGGCCGTCCGCCGCGTCGAGGGCGCCGTCCACGGCTTCCTGGTCCTGCGCAGTCTCGACGGCAAGACCATCGCCTATGGCGACCAGCTGCAGGTCGCGCGCGGCGATCGCGTGACCAACCGGTTGACGTTTCACTTCAAGGACGGCTCGCTCCACGACGAGACCGCCGTCTTCTCGCAGCGGAAAACCTTCCGCTTCCTGAGCGACCACCTGGTGCAGAAGGGCCCCGCCTTCGCGCACCCGATGGACGTCACGGTGGACGGCGGGAGCGGCCGCGTCTCCGTCCGCACGACCGGCGACGACGGCAAGGAGAAGCGGTTCGACGACCGGTTGAAGCTCCCCCCGGACGTCGCCAACGGCATGGTGCTCACCCTGCTCAAGAACCTGCCGCGCGACGCCCGGCAGCTCACCGTATCCATGGTGGTGGCGGCGCCCAAGCCGCGGCTGGTGAAGCTCCAGGTCGCGGCGGCGGGCGAGGTGCCGTTCGCGCTCGCCGGCTCGCGCCGCCAGGCGACGGACTACGCGATCAAGGTGGAGATCGGAGGTGTGGCGGGCGTGGTGGCGCCGCTCGTCGGCAAGCAGCCGCCGGACACCCACACCTGGGTCCTGGGCGGCGAGCTGCCGGCCTTCGTGAAGTCCGAGGGGCCGCTCTTCAACGGCGGCCCGATCTGGCGCATCGAGCTGGCCAGCCCGACCTGGCCGGAAGGCGAAGCGGCGAAAGCCCCGGCCCGCCGGCGCTGACGGCGCGGCCACTGGATCTCCTCGCGATACTCTCTACTTGCAAAAGCAACTGCCCGATCCACTCGGATCGGCGTCAGGGAAACTGTGACGAGACCGAAGACAGCTCCTCCGCGACGCGCAACCAAGGGAGGGCCGGCGGCTCGCACCCCTCCGCCTCTCGCGGAGGTGGTGGACCGCCTGGCGGCGCTCTACGGCGAGCCGGAGCCGCCCCTGGCGACCGATCCCTTCGAGCGCGTCCTCTGGGAGAACGTCGGCTACCTGGTGGACGACGAGCGGCGGCGGGCCGTCTTCGAGCGGCTGCGGGCCGAGGTGGGGCTCACGCCGGAAGCCATCCTCGCCTGCCCCGAGGCGCGGCTGGCGGCGGTCACCGCGGAGGGCGGCATGCTGCCGGAGCACCGGGCGGGGAAGCTGCAGGCCGCGGCGGCGATCCTCCTCGAGGTGGGTGCGGAGAGGCTCCGCGAGCTCCTCCGCACGAAGCCTCAGGAGGCGCGCAAGCTGCTCAAGCGCTTCCCCGGCATCGCCGACCCGGGAGCCGACCTCCTGCTCCTCCTGGCCGGCGCCGTCCCCAGCCTGGCGCCCGACTCGAATGCCCTGCGCGTCCTCGTGCGGTTGGGTTTCTCCGCAGCGGACGGGGACTACTCGCGGCAGTACCGCACGGCGGCGCGCGCCCTGGCGCCGCAGCTGCCAAACGATTTCGCCTGGCTAATCCGCGCCCGCGAGCTCCTGCGCACCCACGGCCAGCGCCTCTGCCGCCGCACCGAGCCGCGCTGCGAGCCCTGCCCCCTCTCCGCGGGGTGCCGGTGGTATCGCGATGCGCGGGGCCGGGTGGCTTCGTAAAGGGTCTAGGCGCCGTCTCGCCGTCCGGCAATAGTTCTTTCCGTATACACATCTCGGAGCTCTCGCGAAGGTCCCGTCTTCCGCCGCTATGATCTCCTGTTCCGGGAACGGAAGAAGGAGGAGCGGATGACCGTAACCGAAGCAATTGCAGCATTTCTTTTCTATTGTCGCTACGAGAAGAACCTCAGCCCCAAGACCCTCAAGGCCTACTCGATCGACCACCGCCAGTTCGCCGAGCACCTCGCCGGCCGCCTCGAAGTCACCACCATCGCCGCCATCGACAAAGCGGCCCTCCGCTCCTACCCGGCAGATATGTAGGTGCGCGGAGGGTGACACCGGAGCGCCTCAGGGTGACCCGACGCAAAGCTCACACTGCGCCGGTCCCCTCGAAGAGTGCGAATAGAAGCTCGTGCCTAAGTCGGAAGCAGACCGTCCTGTCGTCGCGTACAGACTGGTGAGCGGAAATTTTCCGGTTGAGGCCCTTCTCCCCCACCCATCCAGGAGGAGAAGACGCCCCCCGCCCGGAGCGATGTACTTCCCACAACCGACCGGAGGCCGATCCGCCGGCCCATGGTCGGCTCGGTCACCGCTCTCGTCCCTGATCTATGCTCGGCGCGTGATCGTCGCCCCGTCTACATTTCGCCGCCAGGTCCGGGCGCTCACGCTTGCGATGACCGCAATGGTCGTGATGCCAGCACCGCCATTGCAGGCGCGTGCCGCCGGCCCGCGGCTGCTCGACGCTCGCGCCGCGGAGCTGTTCCGGGCCGCCGATGCGCATGGCGCGGTGGTCGTCTGCAATGTCGCGACCGGCGATGCGCCGGCAGCGGTCGGCGTCGGACGCGACGTCGCGGCGCGCGTGCTTCCGCTCTCGGCGATCAAGCTCTACACGGCCGCGCTGTGGTTCGCTCGTGGCCTCGGCGACGGCGCATTTTCCGATCCGCGGCATGGTCGAGTGACCCTGCACGACGCGCTGGTGCTCGGGTACGATCGCCCCGCCGAGCTCGCGGCGATCGAGCTCCGGCGGCGGCTGGGAGCCCATGCGGTCCTCGAGCAGCTGCGCGGCTACGGCCTCACCGGGCTCACTTTGGCACCGGATGCCGACGACCGGGCCTGGGGGCGCACCCTGTCGATCGGCGAGCGCGACGTGACCGTCACGCTGCGCGAGGTCGCCGAGTTCCTGCGCACGGCGCCGGCGCGCACGCTCGACGCGGACCTGCGCGCGGCGGTCGCGCGCGGCACCGCGGCGTCGGTGGCCAGGCGGCTCGCCGGCACCGGCTGGCAGCTCGGCGGCAAAACCGGCACCGGGCCGAAGATCGTCGGCCCGACCTCTGACGGCTGGTTCGCGGGCGTGATCTTCGAGGGAGACGTTCCACGCTACACGCTCGCGGTGTTCGTCGAGCGCCATGGCCCGGGCGGCGGCGTCGCTGCATCGATCGCCGCCGATCTCGCACGGAGCCTCGCGCACGGCCCAGGAGCTGCGCACCCGGGCGCAGGCCGATTTAGCGAACATCGGCCCGATTTAGGGAAGAGTGGCCCGATTTAGTGGCCGTTGGCCCGCCCTGGCGTTCATCGGGCCGATTTACCGTTCATCGGCCCGATCTGCCGTTCATCGGCCCGATTTGCCGTTCATCGGCCCGATTTTCTGTTCATCGGGCCGATTTCTGGAAAATTCGCCCGATCGGCGCCAAATCGGCACATCGCTGCCTAAAATCGGGTCGATTTTCTCTAAATCGGGCCACTTTTCTCTAAATCGGGCCAACGATCGCCAGATCGGGTACTGGCTCATTTTGACCTGACGTGAAATATCCAGCAGAATCAGGGGTTTACGAGCGGTCTGGAGTAGGGTAGGGTCCCTCCAGTAAGGGAGGGATGCACCCTTCCTACAGCCCCAGAAGCGGCCCCGAGCGAAGGGTTGCGCCAACGCCCGGAGCCTGACTGAGCACAGGAGACCTCCCCATGCCCAGCTTGCCGCAGTCTATCCCCACCCTCCCGCCGTTGGACTTCGAGCACTACAGCGAAGCGAACCGCCGCGCCATCTACGACCGGATCGCCAAAGCGCAATTCAGTCCGCCGACTCGCGAAGAAATCCAGGAAGCGGTCGACGAAGGAAGCTACGTCGAGATGAGGACGCCGGAGGAGGCCGGCCTGCTCCTCTTCTACTTCTACGGCCGGTGGCTGTCCGTCTCCCGTGTCCCGGACCCTCGGGAGGGCGCGTCAAAGGCCGACCTGTGGGAGGTGCTGAGCGTCGAGCCCGACCCTTCCACTCCCTACGGCATCTCGTTCGATGAGGTCTAAGGCCGTGGCGCCGCGGAGCCTCAAGGTGGAGCGCGTGCAGTGACCGTCCCGACCGTCGCTTGCTTCAACGTCCGCGCCACGTTGAAGCAGTCCGTCCGCTGGAAGCAGGCCGCGCAGCTGGAAGGCTACGGCAGCGCAGGAGCATGGCTTGCCGTGGCCGGAGACGCCCGCCTTGAGTTCCTGTACAAGGGAAGCCATCCGGTTGCCTTGGCCTGGCATCGTGGGCGGTTCTTGGTGCGCCTAGAGGACGGCCAGGAGGTCATGGTAGGCGGGATGATCTCTCCGCCGTTCGCGTCGTTTCAGGGGACCGCAGAGGGCCGGGACAACTTGAAGCACTGGACACTCGTTCACGTCCCTACCCGCCGCATAATCGGCACCCTCAAGAGCGCCAAGCACTGCAAGGCATTGGCGGCGGAGCTGGCGCCTGTTCTCCTGCGGGAGGACCGGGTGCTGGCGGCGGAGCTGGTCGAGCGGCACGAACGGGAGAGCGCGTAGGGCAAGCGGGGCGACTCTGTTCGGGGTCGCCCCGTGTTACCATGGGGCATGCCAGAGCGGTCAGGAACACCCAAACGCCCTCGAGACTTCAACTCCCGCGCCTTTCAGTCCGTCGCGATCCTGACAGGCACAGCACCACCTCCGCCCGAGAATACCGAGCCGGAGAAGGACCCCGCCGCGGTCTCCCTCGGTCGTCGTGGTGGGCTCAAGGGTGGCAAGGCTCGGGCCGCCAAGATGACACCGGAGGAGCGCAGCGAAAGCGCGCGGAAGGCGGCGCGGGCGCGGTGGAAACGCTAGGAGCGCTCAGAGTCCCTCGAGGGCGGCGGCAGGTATAGCGTGAACTGGACGGGATACCGGCCATAAAGTTCCGCCATTTTTTGCTTCAGTTCGACCATAGACCGGCAGGTTTTGGCAATACCTATCAGCAGCCAAATATGCTCCACAAGTTTCTTTAAACCAAATTGGCTACTAAGCCATTGGTGATAGTTCTGCCCGTGCTTCGGCTCGGGAACATTGTCCTTCAGCCATTGGGCCACATCGGGGTCGAGATACTCATAGACGAGTTCGTTTACGAGATGCCCCCAATATTTTGGTCTGTGGGTGACGCTCCCTTTCCAATTCGTCAGGCGGCCAAACTCGAGCCAAAGCTCGTCCGGAAAAGTCTTCTCCCACTTCCGCATCTCGTCCGATAGGTAGGCCCGCAGTTTCACCTGGAGAGCGTCTTCCGGACGCTCGTATTGATACCCCGTAGCTTCGTCCACAAGAGCGTCAAGGCCCACCTTGGCGCATGCCGCCAAGAACTGCCCAGCCTTGATAGCGAGTTGCCTTTGGCGATCCGTTAGCCGGTGTGTGCCCTGCTCGGCAGCGTCTAGGGCGGCTACCAGTCCGCGGCAAATGTCGATCAAGAGATCCGTAGGGAGACCCTTTACGTCCTTGCCGAGGCCTTCCACTTCGGGAAGCCGAAACAGCGCCATTCCCTCGAGTACTAAGTCCAATCCGATGAAGTCTTTAAACCCTTCGACCCCTAGATATTTCTCGAGATCGCCGCCGCCCTTAATGCCGGTTAGCATCTCCGTGGCGGAGGTTCTTCCGATAACCCTGCGGCCATCGTCAAGCACGTAGCAGGGAATCTCGAGGCCCATGAGATTCAGGAAGCCTTTGTACTTGGCCTCAGGTGGCCCCGATCCCGCACCCGCCGCCAGCTTTTCCTTTGCTCTCTTGGCGGCCCATCTCGCATTCGCAGCGCGACGAGCTATCCCGCTGCGATCCTCCGGCGGTAGCAGCTCCGCGCGTCGTCGTCCTCCCTTCCTGGCCCCAAGGCTGCCCAGCTTGCGGCCCGCCCTAGAGATTTCAGGGTCAATCTGTGCTCCCTCTTCCGGCGTCTTGTCGTCTGCCATTCTCGTATCCTCCTCGGCAAGCATGGTAGCACACAACGGGCAAGAATGAGCTATGCTTGCTCGCGAATCAAGGGAGACTATTGACAATGCATCCGCGCTCACGCATAATGCTCAGTATGGCAAACGTCCTCAGCACCTCCGATCGCGTCGCCGTCCTCTCCGCCCTGGTGGAGGGGTGCAGCATTCGCTCGACCTCCCGCATGACGGGCGTGGCGCGGAACACGGTTACGAAGCTCCTCCTCGACCTCGCCGCCGTGTGCGCCAAGGTGTCGGACGAGAAGATGCGCGGCCTATCCTGCCGTTGTTTACAGATCGATGAAATATGGGAATTCTGTTATTCGAAGTCCAAGAACGTGCCCGAGGACAAGCGGGGCACCTTCGGCTATGGCGACGTGTGGACGTTCATCGCGATCGACGCGGAGACGAAAATTGTGCCGTCCTGGCTGGTGGGACCCCGGGACGCGGGCTCGGCGACCGAGCTACTACAGGACCTCGCCGGCCGCCTTGCCCATCGGGTGCAGATCACGACGGACGGCCTCAAGGCGTACATTGGCGCCGTAGAGGATGCTTTCGGCGGAGACGTGGATTTCGCGCAGCTTCAGAAGATCTACGGCGCGCCGACCGAGGGAGCCCATCGCTACTCCCCTCCCGAGTGCATCGGGTGCCAGGTGCAGTCCGTCCAGGGCAACCCCGACCCGAAGCACGTCTCCACCTCGTTCATCGAACGCCAGAACCTGACGATGCGCATGTCCATGCGACGGTTCACCAGGCTAACGAACGGCCACTCCAAGAAGGTGGAGAACCACGCGGCGGCCATCGCCGTCCACTTCTGCTATTACAACTTCTGCCGGGCTCACATGAGCCTGGGGAAGGGTGTCACGCCAGCCATGGCGGCGGGAATCGAGACTCGGAAATGGGGCCTTGCGGACCTGATCGCCCTACTTCCGGAGCCGGTCATGTTTAAGGCGGAGTCAAAATGAGCCAGTACCCCAGATCGGGCCAACGGCCGGGAAATCGGGCCGATGGACCGTACATCGGCCCAACGGCGCCCTTTTGGCACAATTTTAGCTGCGATCGACGAAACGGCGCCTCAGACGACGAGCGCGAGGACGACCTTGAAGCGTCCTATCTGGAGGACGAGCGGAGCTCTCGCGCGCTCGACGCGGACCTGCGCGCGGCGGTCGAGCGCGGCACTGCGGCATCGGTGGCCAGGCGGCTCGCCGCCGATCTCGCAGCCAGCCTCGCTCGTAGCGCCGATCTGCGCGCAGTGGCTTCTGATGTTAGCCTTCACATGCTGTCGCGCTCGATCTTTTGATGAAAGGACAGGCGACCATGGACACTACCGCGACCGGACTTGAGTTGCTCCACGATCTGGCCCTCAGGGCGCTGCGCGAAGGGCCGGAGCCGCCGGCGGAATCGCTCGACTGGAACGAGGACTACGCGTACACGCTGGGGGTGCAAGCCTACATCTGGGGCTTCCCCTGGCTCTACCTCGCGCAGCTGCGCTGGTTCTGGACGTCACCCGCCGGCCAAGCGCTGGCCCAGGCGCAGGGCCTCAGCCTGCCCCACGCGCCCATCAACCGGTTCTTCAATTCATCGGTTCTGGCCAGCCCGGCCACGCAGACCGGAGGCTCGCCCAACGTCGACACGCTCTATTCGACCGCGTGGCTCGACCTGAGCGGCGGCCCCATCGTCCTCAGCGTGCCCGCCGTCCCCGACCGTTACTACACCATGGAGATGGCGTGCATGGACGCGGACAACTTCGCCTACGTGGGCACCCGGTCCACCGGCACCGCCCCCGGCAACTACCTCATCGCCGGACCGGGCTGGAACGGCGCCGTCCCTCCGGACGTGCTCGACATCCTCCCGCGCTCGCGCACGCCGTCGGTGTTCGTCCTCGGGCGAACCGGGGTCAACAACACGAGCCAGGCCGACCTCGCCGCGGCGATTGCGGTGCAGCAGGGTTACCAATTGAGGCCGCTGTCCAGCTATCCCGCAATGCCGCCCGCGCATCCGACTCATACCCAGGTCCCACTCGGAATCGACAACAGCAACCCGCTGGGGACCTGGCTCACCATGAACCAGGCGATGACCGAGAACCCTCCCGGGGTGCCGCCCGGCATCGGCCAGTCCCAGCTGCTGGCCCTGTTCGCCACGATCGGCATCGGCCCCAATCAGGATCTCGAGCGCCAGTCGCAGGCCACCCGGCGCGGGCTCTGGCGCGCGGCCAAGAAGGGCTACGAGCTGTTGAACGAGATGACCAAGGGACGTGGGAAGACGGTCAAGGGCTGGCAATACCCGCCGCGGGACTACGGGGAGGCCGGGCAAAACCAGGACTACATCACCCGCGCCGCGCTCCAGGCCCTGGCCGGCATCGTCGCCAATGATCCGGTCGAGGCGGTGTACCTCAACACGGCCGTCGACAGCGACGGCCAGGGCCTCACCAGAGCGGCCGGCGCCCGCTACGTCGTCACGTTCTCGAAGAACAGGTTCCCGCCCTACGACGCCAACATGCACGGCTTCTGGTCGGTGACCCTGTACGACAACACCTACAACCTGGTGCCGGACTCCACCCATTACTCGATCAACAGCTACGACGCCGAGTACCAGGCCCGGGACAGCGAGAGCGGCATGACGATCTTCATTCAGCAGGAGGAGCCGACCGGTCTCCAGCCCGGGCAGTACTGGCTCCAGAGTCCCCCTGCCGACTTCTTCATGATCCTGCGCGTCTACATCCCCGGCCCGGAGGTCAGCAACACCCAGACCTGGGAGCCGCCGGCCGTGAAGAAAAGCGAATTGGAATGACCGTTCCGGCAACGATCACGAGCGAAAGAAAGAACTTCTTTGCGTTCCGCACCTATTCTCGCGAGCACGTCGAACGCCTGGCTGCAGAATTCAAACAGGCCAAACCCTTTCCCCATCTCGTCCTTGAAGGCTTTTTTGACCTGGCGCCGGATGAGGCGGTAGACATTTACCCCTCACCCGACTCGCCTTGCTGGAACAAGCGTCATGATTTCTATCAATCAGGCAAGATGTATTGCCGCGACACGGACGTCATTCCTCCTCTGATCATTTCGATGTTCTATGAGCTCTCGTCTCCGCCCTTTCTCAGGTTCTTGGAGTCGGTAACCGGTATTGGCGGCCTCATTCCCGATCCTTACTACGAGGGGGGCGGTCTTCATTGCAGTGGGCCTGGCGGCGTTCTCATGCCGCATACGGACTTCCACTATTATGACCGGCTCAAGCTATACCGGCGTATCAATGTGCTGCTCTATTTGAATCCGGAATGGGAAGAGGGTTTCGGGGGCTGCCTGGAGCTATGGGAGAAAGGGGCCAAGACGCCTGCAAGGCTGGTCGTCCCCGGCTGGGGCACCTGCGTCATCTTTCGCACGGATGACCACTCCGTTCACGGATTTTCAACTCCTATCAAGGAGGATCATTGGCGCCGCTCGATTGCGCTCTATTATTACAGCAGCCAGGAAGTCGGCCGCTTCAGCGGCGATACTGTGACCTATTGGCAGCAACATGGGGCGCAGACCGGCCTGAATCGGCTGCGGATACGCTGGTATCAGTTACTGTTGCGGGCCGCGCACAAGCTCTCCTATCTTGCACATCAAGCGAATCCCAATAAAGAGCGACGTTAGGGAAGTCGGCCGCCGAGGCCTTGCTCCGCCGCCCCCAGCCCCGCCGCCCGCCCGGTCGCCCAGGCCCAGAGGAAGTTGTGGCCGCCGATGGGGCCGCAGGCATCGAGGATCTCGCCGCAGAGGAAGAGGCCGGGGTGGCGGCGGCTCTCGAGGGTTCGGGGATGGATCTCGGAGAGGGCGACCCCTCCGCCGGTGACCTCGGCCTTGGCGTAGCCCTCGTCGCCGGTCCAGGGGAGAGGGTAGCTCGCGAGGAGCTC
>DATNKQ010000489.1:0-3208 GCA_035603315.1 Thermoanaerobaculia bacterium | reverse complement strand
TGGTGCTCGCTCTCGGGCTGGCGCTCGGCGCCCACCTGACCTTCGCGCCGGCGGCGCTGGCGGTAGGCCTCCTCTGCCTGGCGCTCTTCGGCGCCGCCTTCGCCTGCCTGTCCTCGGCCGTCGCCCTGCGGGCGGGGGCGCAGGAGGCGATGGCCGCCTTTGTCCACCTGGTCAACATGCCGCTCCTCTTCACCAGCACCGCCCTCGTCCCCCGCCGCCAGATGCCCGACTGGCTGGCCGCCGTCTCGCGCTGGAACCCCCTGACCCTGACCGCCGACGCCTGGCGCGGCGCCGTGCTGCGCGGCGAGATCCCCTCCCTCCGCGGCGCCGTCCTGCCGCTCGCCGCCCTCGCCCTCGCCCTCTACCTCCTGGCGATGCTGCAGATGCGCTCGGCGGCGGCGCGCTACTGAGGCACGTACGCGCTCGCCCCGCCCCGGCCGCCGGCTTCATCCGACGTCATTGGTGGACGTGGCCGGACGCCTCCCCGGACGTCAATTTCGAACAGGCGGGAAGGGGCTTGACGTCGTTCGCGACGCCGCAGTCGTCGCCGCGGCCGTCGGTCCGCGGCTTGCCCAGCCGCCAGGGCTCCTGCTGGCTGCAGACCGTCTGCACGTTCAGCATCATCCCGCGGTCCTCATGGCCCAGCAGGTGGCAGTGCAGGACGTAGGTCCCCGTGTAGTCGTCGAAGCGGTGGCGGATCGCTACCGATTTGACGGCCGGACCCAGGCAGCACCCACAGACGGACTGCACGCCTTCCTGCGTCGTCCGCCACTGCCCGTTCCAGGTGTAGGTCCCGGCAGTGGTGACCAGGCCGCAGACTCCCGGGCACTTCGCCGCGGCGTCCTGCTGGTTGAGCAGCGGGCCGGCGTTCGCGTCCTGGCAGGCCACCAGCGGCAGCGGGAGGGTGTCCTGCCAGATTGGGGTTTTGAAGGTCGTCGTGTCGTTGCGCAGCACCTGGTAGGGATTGGTGTGGATATGGAAGGGATGGTTGGTCCCCGAGTCGTTGGAGACGGTCCACTCTTCCGCCGTGCCCAGGGCCATGGTCTCGTTGGCGCAGCTATGGTCGTAGCGCGTCTTGTCGATCCAGAAGCCGTTGGCCTGCACGCCGGTCACGGTGGCGATTCCGGTCTTGGGATCCGTCATGCTGAAGGCCACCGTCCGCTGCCGGCCGGCCACTTCGGCGTCGGTGATGTTCCGCAGGTAGTACGGCGTCTCCGGCCAGGTCGTCGGAAGCTCCATGGCGGGCGACACCTCGCCGTCGACCTCGATGGTGAAGAGGGCCTTCGTCTCGTCCGGAGTCGCCGCCGCCTGCAGCCCCGTCCGCGGTCTCGCGGACTGCAGCTGCAGCCGCTTCTTGAGCGTCCCGGCCACGTTGCCGACCACTTCGGCGGTGACGGCGAAGGTCTGCTTCGGCGCTTTCGCCCCGGCGGCGAGCGCGAGCATCGGCGGCGCCTGGACGAGGAAGTCGGCGCGGTTGCCCGGCCCCAGGTTGAAGCTGGTCCCCTGGATCAAGGGCTGGCTGTTCCAGTTGTCGGGCGCGAACTGGATGCCGTCCTGGGCGATCTGCTTGAGCGTGAACCCCGTCGGCAGGGTGATCTCGAGCTGGGCCGACGCCTGCATCGTGGCGCCGACGAACCGCCAGCGCTGCACCTCGCCGTAGCGGATCTTGATGGTGGGATTCGCCTGGCCGTCGATCAGCGGCTGGGGCGGGTAGTTGGGCTTGGCCGGCTGGTTGTAGTAGCTGAGCTCCGGCCACACCTGCTGCACGATGAGGAGCTTCTCGAAGGTCTGGATCTCGGCGTCCGACCTCGGGTTGACCTTGTAGATGCCGTAGAGCCAATCGTCGAAAGGCCCTTCGATGACGAGGCCTCCCGCCATCCCGTTCAGGAGCTGGAGCGAGGTCGCGCCGTGCTTGTGCGCGTGGTACAGGTGGGTCCCCGGAGGCTGGTTCCAGGGCAGGGGGGCGAGCTCGGTCTGGTAGCTGCCGATCTTCACGAACTCGCTCTCGGACGGCGGCTTGGGGTTGGTCTGCCGCGCCGAGAACAGCGACAGGAGCACGAAGTCGCCGTGCGGCTGCGGCGAGGCGTGGGTGCCGTGGTAGTGGATGTTGGTCACCTCGGCCCCGTGGAAGCACTGCGGGTACTGTTCGGTGTACTCCTTTTTCGTCGTCGGCTCCACGACCTTGGCGGGATCGCACTGGTCGTACGGATACGAGTTGTTGTCCAAGTCGTTGGTGAGCTTGAGCCGCAGGCGGTTGCCGGGCGACACTTCTGGATTGTCCGCTCCCGGCGGCTTGGCATCGTTCTTCAAGGTGGCCTTGCGCAGCCGCAGCGTGGGGCCCGGGAGGGAAGGCAAGAAGGTGGGGTCGTTGGGGTTGTTGCCGTCCCGGGGCGAGAAATAGGTGCGGAGCGTCATCGCCCGCCACTCCCAGTGGGCGGTCGTGAGCTGTTTGCCTGCGCGGTCCTGGGTGCGCCAGACAGGGATGCACGGGTAGGCGTTCTTCCTCACCACCAGCGCCGTGTCGAGCACCCCGTCGGACCGCGGGCGGATCAGCCGCGGCTGCACGAGGTCGGCTTGAGAGACGGTGGCGGGACAGGTCTGCGCCCTGGCCGCGCCGCCGGCGGCGAGCCAGCCGCCGACGAGCGCGAGCGCCAGCCCGACGCCGCAAGCCCTCTGCGTCCAGATAGGGAAACCGTCGCGTCCACCGGAGAATCCGGGTTGCATCGTCATGGAGGTCTCCTCGAGAGATCGTTCGAGACGCGGCCACAGACTTCAAGCTGGAATCAACAGCAGAGTAGCACATCCTGCGGGAAACCGCTCACCCCGCCACCACCCGCCAGCTGTGGGTCTTGGCCACCAGCCAGACGGGGACGCCGGCGGCCAAACCGAGCTCGGCGACGGCGGCGGGGGTGAGGTGGACGAGCCAGGGGCCGACGCGGGCGTAGACCGAGGTGCCTGCCGCGATCAGCTCGTCGACGCGGCCGGCGACGGCGTTGCGGGCCGAGAGGCCGACCGGCGGCACGGTGGCGAGGAGGAGGTCCTCGGCGTCGATCGAGAGGAGGATCTCGGCGCCGGCGGCGAGGTCGGGAGTGTGCGGGATGGTCACCGCCTCGCCCCCTTCGAGACCGACCTCGGTGGTGCCGCCCTGCGGGTGATGGCCGACGAGGCGGGCCGCCACCACGTTCTCCCAGCGCCGCTCGCCCTCGAG
>DATNKQ010000483.1:0-4666 GCA_035603315.1 Thermoanaerobaculia bacterium | reverse complement strand
GTAGTGGCCGAGCACCGCCTGCTCCAGACTGTCGGCGCCCATGAGGTGGTACGGCACCAGGAGAAATCTCTTCCCCTCCGCCCAGCCGAGCTTCGACACCACCGGCGCCAGGGCCGGGATCGACCGCGCGTCCACGTTGTGCCATGCCGGCCCCGGCCTCCCCACCGAGGCGCAAGAATGTCTCGAGTGTCCGCCGCTCGCCTTCGGCCCTCGAGCGGGCCGAAGGAAGAATCTGCTTCACCAGGAGATCCACGCTCATCACCGGGGTAAGGCCGTCCGGCTCACCGATCTCGGTCTCCGGAGCTTCTTCCGGGGCGACCGCCTGGGGTCCAAAACGCTCCCTGAGATATCCGATCGCCTCCAGCAGCTCTCGCCGGGTCTTGAAACCCACACCGCGCATGCGCTGGATGCGGGAGGCGTTTAGCCTCATCAGCTCGCGGACGATACCAACCTGAGCGCGCTCGAGCGCGTTCACCGCGCGTGTTGAGAGCTGGAGCAGGCTCACCGATGTCTCGAGAGTGGCCGCGGCGCAGGCGGCCGCGAGAGCGTCGGATTGCTCCTCCGCGGTGTTGGTTGTCGTAGTCAGTGGGCGCTCGGCGTGGACGAACGCCGTCCGCCAGGCGGCGAGCATCTCCTGCGCGTTGTCGAAGCGCTTCTGCGGATCGCGGCGCAGCGCTTGGCGGAAGAAGTCGGCGAGCGGTGCACGGACTGCGGCGTCGAGGAGCTCCGCCTCGATCGCGACCTCTATCCCTTCAGCGAGCATGCCGGGATGCGTCTTGCCGTCTCCCCAGCGGGGCAGAGCGCCGGTGGCCATCTCGTAGAGGGTGACGCCGGCGGCGAAGCGCTCCGCCTGGAGATCCCAGCGGCGCGGCTTGCGCGCCTGCAGGAACGGGTCGAGGTAGGGCTTCGTGCCGGCGAAGATGTTGTCGGCCGGGATGGGCGTCAGTGAGAAGTCGAACAGGATCAGGTGCAGCTCGCTGTTGCGCCCCATCTCGGCGACGCCCAGGTTGTCGGGTTTGATGTCGCGGTGAGGGACTCCCTTCTTCTCCAGGTAGTCAGCCGCCTGGAGAAGGTCTTCGCCATAACGCTGTAACAGCTCGAGGTCGAAGCGCCCCTCCTCTCGCAGCTTCTGGGCGAGCGTTTTGTCGCCGGCCCGGCCCAGCAGAAGTCCGAACCGGCCGCTCACCGTGACCGTGTTGCGAAATTTGACGATTCGCTCGTGGTCGAGGTCCTTCACCACCTTGGCTTCGGCCCCCAAGCGCTCGTCCGCCTCCTCGTCCAGAGCCAGCTTGAGGACCTCCTCCCGGCCTTCGCGCTCGACCAAGAAGACGACCGACGTCGATCCCTTTCCGAGGCGTTTCTTGACCAGGAAGCCGCCCTCGAGAAGCTGCCCGGCGGTGGCGTTGAGGGGATCAGGGATGAAGGCCTGCTCCGGCCGTGTCAGCTTCTCCTCAACCATGTCGAGGTAGTCCAGGAACTCGGTGACCGACTGCAGTCGCTCGGCGACAACGGGATGGGTGGCGAGCTGGATCACCTCGGAGAGCCGCGGGTTGGCGCCGTCGAGAGCGGAGGCTAGCTGAAGGCCCTTGCCCGTGCGCAGTGCTTCGTGAAGCTCGAGGGCTGAGCGCGCCGGGGGCTTGCCCGAGAAGATGAAGAAGGCCAGGGCGCCAAGGGAGAAGACGTCCAGTGTCTCGGGCGAAGCGTCAGGGATCGTGAGGGCCTCGGGCGCCACGTAGACACGTGCGGCGTCGCCCACCAGGTCGTCCAGATGCGAGGTGCCGCTCAGGCCATCGTGGCTGGTGCGCGAAGTGAGCGCTTCGTGGGCCGCCGTCTGCCAGTCGAGGATGCGCAGCGCCGGCGGACTCTTTGCCAGATCCGACACTAGGATGCTGTGCGGCGACAGGGCACGATGGAAGACGCGCTTGTCGTGGACATAGGCCAGCGTCTCGGCGATCTGGCGAACTAGGGCAAGACGGTCCTCAAATCCAAGACGGGGTCCGGCCTCCTTGAGGTAATGGTCGAGGCGTACCGCCTGTGGCTCGTGATCGAACACCAGGGCGAGGCCGAGATCACTCTGGATCGGCGGCTGCGGCTTGAGCAAGCCCGGATGACTCAGCGGCTCCAGGGCCTCGATCTCCCGGCGCGCCGCGCGCTCCAGTTGCTTGCGCGCCTCCGCCCCAGCGGTCGCGACCGGATAAAGGCGGATGCGCCGCAGCACTTTGTCGAGAGTGACATGGCGCGCCAGCCAGTCCTGATAGCCGGGGCCGGTGAAGAGTAGCTCTTCCAGGACGTAGTCGCCGACGCGGCGGGAGCGCTGTGTCGGCCGAATCCCGATCTCTGCGAGGGCCCGCGCCACCGCCTTCGCGATCGGCCGATCGATCCGCGCCTTCCTGGCTTGCCGCAGCTCAGCCGGCCCGAGGCGGGTCAGCGCCGCAAGGATGCCCTGCCGGGCCGGGGCCGATCCTTGCGGCTCGCGGTCCCTTAGATGCACACCTTGGCGGGCCGAGCCAGTGAGCTTGCACCTCAGGTTGACATTGGACAGGAAGACCAGCGGCTCGACAAAAGGGAACCGTCCCCCCCGGGCCGCCTTCGTATGCTTCAGCAAAGAAGCCAGCTTGCGAGCCTTGCGGTTCGCTAGGAGGAGAGGGCTGTCGAGCGTCCTGACCTTGCCGTCCTGGTGCAACACCCAGGTTGTGGCATCGCCCTCCAGAGTGCCATCCCAGCTCTTGATCTCCACCAGAAACATCCCTTTCGGCGACAAAACCAGCACATCTACCTCATGGATCGTCCCATCCTCGGCGACGAATTCGAGGTTGGCCCAGGCGCGATAGGGTTCATGATCCGGCAGCCCCTGGCGCAGGAAGGTGAGCGCGTCGCGTTCCCAAGGGAACTCGGAAAGGGCGATCTGGTGCCAGAGCTGGGACGTCTCGTTCACGATTCGTGGGGTGCGCAGGGCTCAGCTAACGATATCAGCCCAAGTGCTTGCGGCGAATCGAGGGGGCACCGGCGACCCGTACTGCTTGAGGTTCGTCATCGGCCTGATCTCGCCAGGTCTTCCTGGTTGCTGCCCGTTGACCCCGCGGGCGGTCCCTCTGTACTCACCACCTCCCACAACCGGGAGGACCGCGATGCCCGACGAACCCGCCTCGAAGCCCATCAATCTCAGCACCTACACCGAAGCCACCCGCCGGGCGGTCTATGACGCCGTCGTGGCCATCTACTTCAGCCCGACGCCTGAGGAGTTCGAAGAGGCCCGGGCCGACCCCGACGACCACTTCGTGGTCACCTACACTCCTGACGAGGCGGGGCTCAAGATCCACCACGAGTTTGGCCGCTGGTTCGCCACCTGGATTCGGCTGGAGACGCCTCCCGAGATCCCCGAGGAGTCCAGGCGCGAGCTGCGGGTCGAGGAGAAGCCGGGGGCGCCGTTCGGGATCATGCTCTACGAGGTCTGACCCCCCCTCACCTCTGGTCGCCTCCATCCGACCTCTTCCGCCGGCTGGTTGACACCTCGCCGCCTTGGGGCATAGCAGTGGCCCCCGTCTTGACCAGCCTGCCGGTCCCTCTGTACTCACCACCTCCCACAGAGCCCGGATGGACTGGAGGCGTGAGAGGCGGATGTCCCGGAAGAGCCCCGCAGAGAGGAAGACTCCTGCCCGATCCGCGAGCCTTCTCCGGGAGATGCCCGCGGAGGAGAGGCCCCGAGAGCGGCTCCTGCGGTACGGTGCCCAGGCCCTCTCCGACGCCGAGCTGCTGGCCGTCCTGTTCCGTTCCGGGCATGCCAGGGTTTCGGTGCTCGATCTCGCTCGCGAGTTCCTCCGGGACAACGGCGGGCTCGCCGGCTTGGTCGGAACGGGTGCCACCTCCCTGCGTTGCCCGGGACTTGGCGACGTCAAGATTGCGACCCTGCTTGCCGTCGTCGAGATCGCCTGTCGGTTGGCCCACGGCCAGGTTCCCGACGGCGAACCTCTGACTCGTCCGGACGAGGTGGTACGCTACCTGGCTCTCCGCTACAGCGTGAAGGGCCAAGAGGTCGTCGGGGCTTTGTTCCTCGACATCCACAATCGCCTGCTCTCAGAGTGGGAGATCTTCCGGGGCACCTTGAGCCGGACGGCGGCTGAGCCCCGGCAGGTGCTCAAGGAGGCACTCTTGCGGGGAGCGGCCGGCTTCGTGCTGTTCCACACCCACCCGAGCGGCGATCCCTCCCCGAGCACCGAAGACAGGGTCTTCACCCGACGTCTGGCCCAGGCGAGCGAGGTCGTGGGCGTGCGCTTCGTCGACCACCTGATTCTCGGTGGTCCCCAGCGCTGGGTGTCGGTCCTGGGGCATCGGGCATGGTAGAGCTGCCGGGAGCGCCGAAGAGGCCCCCAGAGGGCCTGCCAGGCCGGCCAGATCCGGGGTTGCGACACCGCTGCACCATGGACCTGCCCGCCCCTCCCTTTCGCTGGTTGACACCTCGCCGCCTTCGAGCATAGCAGTGGCCCCGGCTTGACCAGCCGGGCGGTCCCTCTGTACCAACCACGGCCCACGGACCGACTGGAAGGGGAGGGGCGAGATGAGCCGGCAAACGACAGCAGACCAACCCGCAGGGACAGCGAAGAAGGCGATCGCACACTTCTCCCTCGGCCAGCTGGTCGCGACACCCGGCGCACTCGAAGCCCTCGAC
>DATNKQ010000477.1:0-8155 GCA_035603315.1 Thermoanaerobaculia bacterium | reverse complement strand
CGGGCCGCACGTCCCGCGAGGAGATCACCCTCTTCGACTCGACGGGCACCGCCCTCGAGGACGTCGCCGCCGCGGCCGCCGTCTACGAGAAGGCCATGGCCGCCGGCCGCGGCATCACTGTCGACCTCGGCAGCCCTTAGGGTCCCGGCTTGGCGACTAGGCCGCATGTTTCACCACCTCGGGAGCGGAGACTCGGAGCGGCCCGTTCCCGTGGCTTGGAGATGCCTTCTGCCGCAGGCTAGGACGGACAGTCCGGCTCGGACCGTCTGGACCAGCACGCCGCAGGCGCGGGCCTTCGCAGGGTCGCAGCGGCGAGGTGGTGAGACATGCGGGCTAGGACTCGGCCTTGGCCGCCGCCGCTTCCGCCGGCTCGCGGCGGGCGCCGGGCTTGGGGATGCGCGAGAGGAGCGCGGCGTCGGAGAGCTCGAGGGTCGGGGCGGTGGTGGGGATCTTGATCCCCGCCTTGTCGAAGCTGGTCTTGACCAGCTCCAGGAGCTCGAAGAGGATCTCGCGCTCCGCATGAGCGTCGCGCAGCCAGACTCTGAGCTCGAGGTTTACGCTGGAGGCGGCGAGCTCGCGGACCACCACCCTGGGCGCCGGCTCGGCGAGCACCCGCGCATGGCCCTCGACGGCGGCCAAGAGGACGGCGCGCGCCTGGCCGATGTCCTGATCGTAGCCGATGCCCACCGGCACGCTCAGGCGCAGCTGCGGGTTGGCCGTGTGGTTGAGGATCTTCTCGTTGATCACCGTCTTGTTGGGCAGAATGGCGTCCAGGTGGTCGCCGGTCTGGATGCGCGTCGTCCGCAGTCCAATGGCCTTGACCTGGCCGAAGGTGCCGGCGATGGTGACGTTGTCGCCGATGCGGAAGGGGTGGTCCCAGAGGATGGTGATGCCGGCCACCAGGTTGGCCAGGGTGTCCTGGGCGGCCAGCCCCACCGCCAGGCCGGCGATCCCCAGGCCGGCGAGCACGGAGCCGACCTGGAAGCCGAGCTGGCCGGCCGCCATCACGACGCCAAAGCCGAAGATGACGATCTTGGTGAGACGGATCACGACCTCGTGGACCGCGGGATCGGCGCGCGTCCGCCTCAAGACGCCTGCGAGGAGCCGGGCGCTCACCCGGTAGAGGGTGAAGAAGACGATCAGCACCACCACGGCGGCGCCGAGATCGGGGAGGGAGTCGATGGCCCGGGTCAGCAGGCGGTCGCCGGCCATCGACAGCGTCCGGGGTTGGCGCATGGCCGCCACCAGGAAGGGATCGCGGCTGGCGGCGGCCGGGGGCGCGGCGGCGCGGGGCGCGGCCGGCCGGCCCACTTTGGGGAGGCCCGGGAGCTGGGCCGCCGCCGGAGCCAGGCCGAGGGCAAGGGAAAGGAGCACCCAGAACACTGCCCTCCGGGCCCTCCGGCCGCGCGAATCGACAGTCATCCTCATCGCCAGGTGCGCCTTGCAAGTTCCGTGCGTGAGGGCGTGAGAGCCGGGGTTGGCGGCAGCCGGCGAAGGCGGTAAGGTCCGCCCCATGCGCGTCGGGGTCCTGGCGGACACGCACGGCCTGCTGCGGCCCCGGGTCCTCGAATTGCTGGCCGGCTGCGACCGCATCCTCCATGCCGGCGACGTCGGCGGACCGGACATCCTGGCGCGCCTGCGCGCCATCGCGCCCCTGGCCGCGGTGCGCGGCAACACCGACGCGGGAGCGACGGCCGAGCTGCCGCCGGCGCTCGCCGGCGAGCTCGACGGCCTGCCGTTCCGCATGGTGCACCGCCGCGAGGACGCCGATCCGGCATGGATCCCGCGCCTCCGCCTCCTCGTCTTCGGCCACTCGCACCGGCCGGAGCTGGAATGGCAGGGGGCGTGCATGCTGTTGAACCCCGGATCCTGCGGCGCCCGGCGCTTCCATCTTCCCCTGACGCTCGCTATCCTCACCGTGGCCGACAACCGGATCCTGCCCGAGATCCTGGCCGTCGAGTAGCCACGAGACGCTGTGTCATCCGCTCGCGCTCCTGCCGGCGCGAGCCCGACTGGAGGGACCATGCGCCACCCCCGCTTCGCCGCGGTAGTCGTCCTCACCCTGTTGCTCCTCCTGCCGCGGTTCGCCGCCGCCAGCGGCTTCGACCTCTTCCAGCATGGCGGCCGCGCCACCGGTCAGGCGGGAGCCTTCACCGCCCGCGCCTCCGACCCCTCCGCGGTGTACTACAACCCGGCGGCCATCGCGCGCCTGCGCGGCCTGCAGCTCGAGGCCGGGCTCGACTTCGAGAACCCCACCGACACCTACCGTAGCCCGACGGGAGGGAACGAGGCGAGCCACGTCATCCAGTTCCCGCCGTCGGTTTATCTGACCTGGCACGCGGCGGGGGGCAGCCCCATCGCCCTCGGGTTCGGCATCGACTCGCCCTTCTACAGCGACATGAACTGGGACACCGCCCTCTTCCAGGGACGCTTCCTCACCCGCCGCTTCCAGCTGCAGATCTTCGAGGCGCACCCGGTCGTCGCCTACGAGCTCTCGGACGCTCTCTCGGTCGGCGGCGGCGTGCGCTACGCCTACGGCTCCATGAAGCAGGGGGACAA
Organism: Thermoanaerobaculia bacterium; assembly: GCA_035603315.1. GTDB lineage: Bacteria > Acidobacteriota > Thermoanaerobaculia > Multivoradales > UBA5704 > DATNKQ01. The sequence goes on along the minus strand of DATNKQ010000477.1, from coordinate 5,596 downwards.
CGCGATCCTCCAGGCCAACTCGATCCCCTTTCCGCGCATCGAGGTGAAGCGCGACGCCAACTCGAACGTCCATGGCTACGCCTTCGACCTGGCGCTCCACTACGCGCGCCCGGCCTGGGGGTGGGGAGCGGTCTACCGCAGCTCCGAGAACCTGAAGGGGAGCGGCGACGCCGACTACGAGGCGCGCGACGTGCCGGAGGGCGTCCCCGGCCTGCCCCAGGAGCTCGCCACCCGCTTCGCTCGCGGCAGCGTGTCGCAGTCGTTCCGGCTTCCCGACGAGCTGCGGGGCGGCGTCTGGGTGGCTCCCTACCCCGAGCTGCGGGTGGAGCTCGACGGCTCGTTCGAGCGCTGGTCGGGCATCCCCGACACCAGCCTCACCTTCAACCCCGACCCCTTCGGCGACGGCCCCACCGTCACCCGGCGCCGCGACTGGAAAGACACCCTGAACCTGCGGCTGGGGGTGGAAGGCAACGTCAACGACACCCTGGCGCTCTTCGGCGGCTTCGGCCTCGAGCCTTCGCCGGTCCCCTCGCGCACCCTGGAGCCCGGCTTCCCGCGCGGCGACGCCAAGATCTACGCCGCCGGCTTCACCTACAACTTCCCGCAGATCTCCTTCGACGTCGGCTATTCCATTCACCAGTACGACACGCGGAGCGCCGCCGGCCAGGAGCTCCAGAACCCCGGCGTCGTCGGCCGCTACAGCGCGCGCAATCAGGTCTGGGCGGCGGGAGCGCGCTGGCGGTTCTAGCTAGGCTGGGCTGAGCGCCGGCTCGCGGTCCCGCATCGCCTGGAACATCCCCGGCGTGTAGGCCGTGATGTGGCCGGTGAAGGCCGAGGCGGCGACGGTCAGGGGGGAGGCAAGCCAGAGGCGGCCGGGGCCGGAGCGGCCCTTGTAGTTGCGGTTGATGGCCGAGACGGTGACCTGATCGGTGGTTTCTGAGACCCCGGGGCCGCAACCGATGCAGGCGCCGCAGCCGGGATGGATGAGGGTCACCCCGGCGCGCTCGAAGGTGTCAACGAGGCCGTTCTCGCGCACGAACTCCTCGACCGCCACCGAGCCGCACTGGATGAGGAACTTCACCCCGTCCGCCACTTTCAGACCGGCGTCGACGGCCTCCTTGACCACCTGGTGATAGAAGAGCAAGTCGTCGATCTTGCCCGCCGTGCAGCTGCCGCCGTAGGCGATCTCGATCGGCACCACGCCGATCTCGTCGACGAAGGCGCCGTTGGTGGGGTCGGAGGGGATGCCGTGGTCGGGATCGCCGGGATGGGCCACCATCGGCCGGATGGCGGCGAGGTCGACGGTGAACACGCCGCCGTCGTAGATCGCGCCGGGGTCGGGAGCGACGGCGCGGGCGCGCAGCCGCCCGACGTCCACGCCCGGCCGCCACGATTCGATCCAGCGAAAGGTCTCCTCGTCGGCGACGACGATGGCCGTCCGCGCCGCGCACTCGGTCGCCATGTTGGTCAAGGTGGCGCGCTCGTCCATCGACAGGGCGGCGACCCCCGGGCCGGTGAACTCCATGACGCGGTTGAGGGTCTGCTGCGGCTTGGCGTAGTTGAGGAGGATGTAGAGCATCACGTCCTTCGCCGTCACCCCAGACCCGAGCCTGCCGGTGAGCTCGAAGCGGATCGACTCCGGCACCTCCACCTGGGTGAAGCCGGAATGGATGAGGTCGGCGTACTCGGTCGCTCCCACCCCCCAGGCCAAGGCGTCGTTGACGCCGCCCATGCAGGTGTGGCTGTCCGTCGCCTGGATGAAGTCGCCCGGCTCGATCATGTACTCGCGGGCCACCTCGTGGCAGATCCCCGGCGACCGCCCCTCGCGGGCCGAGAAGTCGCGCGCCCCGGTGTGGCGCTGGAACTCGCGCTGCAGCCGGCGCAGGGTCTCGATCTTGTCGCCGAAGGCGCGCATCTTCGGCACCTCGTCGGCGTAGATCAGGTGGTCCTCGAAGACAGCCACCTTCTCGGGGTTCTTGATCCGGTAGTCCGGCCCGTGCTCCTGCTCGAGGAAGTAGTGCACCTGGGCGGTGGTGAACTCGTGCGAGTAGCCGCCGTCCACCTCGACCACCACGGCGTCGCCGGGCTTCACGTAGCGCGGCCCTTCGCCCACCATGTGACGGGCGATGATCTTCTCCGCCATCGTCATCGGGCGCGGGCCGGTGTCCGGCCGCGGCAGCTCGACCTCGCCGCGCGCCAGCGCCTTGGAGAACGGGAAGAGCCCGCCGTGCTGGACGATGAGCTGGGTGATGGGGTCGTAGTCGCGGTAGAACTCCGAGAACGGGATGCCCTCCCCCGCCTGCAGCCGCTTCAGCTGCTCGTGGTTGCCCATGAGCACGCCCTGGCTGATGTTGTTGCTGGCGTGGATGGGGGCGAAGGAGGCGGCGATGGCGATGCGGATCCCCGACCACTTCTCCGCCTGCACCGCCGTCTCGCGCGAGCTGCCGACCCCTTTGCGGAAGCCGGAGACGATGACCTCGAAGTTGCCGTTCTGGAGGTCGTCGCGCTCGAAGAGGCGCTTGCCGTCGACGACCAGGCCGGCATAGGCGTCGCGGGCGATGTCCTCCGGCCGGTGGCTGAAGCAGACCCAGGCCGGGGTCATGGCGTCGGTGTTGATGTCGTCCAAGAGATCCTCGACCCGCAGATCCTCCATGCGGAGGTCGAGCTCGCCCTTGAGCTGCCGGCGGATGAGCTCCGGGTCCTTGGTGAGGAAGAGGACGCGTTTGCCGGGGGTCAACCTCACGGGGTCAGGCGGCTTCATACGATCGGCTCCTCTCGCGTCCCGAGGGTCCAGGGGATAGCATCCGGTGGCGCCCGGATGACGGGCGCGTGACGCCCTTCAGGCATTCTAACCCTGTAGGAAGAGGGGCGTCTTCCCGGGCGGGTCACTTCTCTCACTCCTCCCCCGCCGGCTCCTGGAAGACCGTCCCGTCGTCGAGTCGCAGGGCGGTCAGGGACTGGCCCCAGACGCAGCCGGTATCGAGGGCGGCGACGCCGTTTTCAAGCAGGAGGCCGAGGGCGGCCCAGTGGCCGCAGAGGATCCTGGCACCGCGATTCTTCCGCCCGGGCGCGGCGAACCAGGGAACGCAGCCGGCGGGCGCCTCGCGCGGCGGACCGCTGAAGTCGAGACAGGGCAGGCCGGCGGCCGACAGGGTCCGCAGGCGGGTGAACGCCGACAGCGCCAGGCGCCGGCGCGCCAGCGGCGACAGCCGGCGCCGGAGAGGGCCGGGAGGCTCGGCCTTGAGGGTCTTGAAGAGGCGCTCGGCCTTGCTCCCGCGGAGCTCCTCCTCTACCTCGCGCGCCAGCTCCTCGGCCGCCTGTAGCGTCCACTCGGGGAGGAGGCCGGCGTGGACGAGGAGGTGCGAGCCCTCGCGGTGGAGGAGCGGCCGGGCGTGCAGCCAGGCCAGGAGATCGTCGCGGTCGCGGGCCTCCAGCACCGGCTCCAGGGTGTCGCGCCGGCGCGCCCGCGCCAGGCCCCGAGCGCGCGCCAGCAGATGGAGGTCGTGGTTGCCGAGGACGGCGACGATCCGGCCGTCGAGGTCCACCGCCCAGCGCAGGACCTCCAGCGACCGCGGCCCGCGGTTGACGAGGTCGCCGACCATCCAGAGGCGGTCCTGGCGGCGGTCGAAGGCGATGCGCCGCAGCAGCCGCTTGAGGGTCGCGAAACAGCCGTGGACGTCGCCGATGGCGTAGGTGGCCATGCCTTCGCCACCATGCCGCAAAGCGCGGGGCAAGGCAAGATCGTGAGATCCTTCCCGACATGACGCCTCCAACCTACGACGCCCTCGTCATCGGCGGCGGCCCCGCCGGCGCTACGGCCTCGCTGGTCTTGGCTCGGGAGGGCTTCCGCGTCCTCGTCCTCGACCGCGCCGAGTTTCCCCGCTTCCACATCGGCGAGTCGTTGCTGCCCCGCAACCGGACGCTCATCGAGGAGCTCGGCCTGGCGGAGAAGCTCGCCGCCATCCCCCAGGTCGAGAAGAAGGGCGCCGCCTTCGTCACCGGTCACGGCGGCGACCACATCTCCTTCTATTTCGACACCGGCCTGGCCAGCCGGTGGGGGGGCGAGAGCGTCGCCTGGAACATCGAGCGCGCCCCCTTCGACGCCATGCTCCTGGACGCCGCGCGGGAGGCCGGCGCCGAGGTGCGCAACGGCACCGCCGTCAAGGGCATCCTGAAGCTCGCCGACGGCGACGTGCGGGTCGCCGTCGAGGGCGGCGAGATCGCCGCCCGCTGGCTCATCGACGCCTCCGGCCAGGCGACCGTCGTCGGCCGACACCTTGGCCTCCGCCGCGTGCTGCCGCACCAGAAGAAGGTCGCCTACTTCGGTCACTTCAAGGACGTCGAGCGAGCGCCCGGCGACCTCGGGGGCTTCCCCATCATCGTGCTGTGCGAAGAGGGCTGGTTCTGGATCATCCCCCTGGACGAGCGCCGCACGAGCATCGGCCTCGTCATGCACGCCGAGATGGCCCGTCGGGTGCCGGTGCCGCCCACACGGATGCTCGCCTGGGGCATCTCCCGCTGCCCGGAGCTCGCCGCGCGCACTGCCCACGCCGAGTTCCCCGCCGAGAACCACGTCGCCGCCGACTTCAGCTATCGCTGTCGGCCCTGCGCCGGACCCGGCTATTTCCTGGCCGGCGACGCCGCCACCTTCGTCGATCCGATCTTCTCGACCGGCGTCTGCCTGGGGATGATGAGCGGCCGCGAGGCCGCCCGCGGGGTCGGTGCCTTCCTCCGCGGCGAGGCAAAGAAGGAACCGGTCCGCCGGCGCTACATCCGTTTCGTGGCGCGCAGCACCGCCCCTTTTTTCCGCCTCATCCACCTCTACTACGACCCCTCGTTCCGCGAGCTCTTCCTCGACGGCCAGGGGCCGTTCGACGTCCATCGGGCGATCATCTCGATCCTCGCCGGCCACGTCTTCCCGCGCCTCGTGTGGCCGCTGCGCTGGCGGATGTGGGCCTTCGAGATATTCCTCGCCCTCAACCGCCATTTCCCCGTGGCGACCCGGCGCGAGCGCTTCTCGCTGCTGGCGGCAGGGGCCGATGCCTCGCCGCTCTCCCCGCATGCCTCCTCCTGAGCCGGCCTACGAGGTCCTGGGCTCGGGCCCGGTCGAGGGCGGCTGGCTGCTGCAGGTCCACATCCCGGAGGGGAGCCCGCTCTTCACCGGCCACTTCCCAGGCCGGCCGATCGTGCCGGGGATCTTCCATCTCGCCCTGGTGGCGCGGGCGCTCGCCGACTGGCGCGGCGCCGAGGTCGACATCCTGGGCGTCTCCGCGCTGCGGCTGCGGAGCCCGGTCGGCCCCGGCGAGACTCTGGAAGTGCGGGTTCGGGAGACGAGCGGTGACGTAAAGGGAGGCGAAGGCATCCAAGGCTTCGAGCTGCGGCGGCCGGGTTCGGGACCGGTGAGCAACGGCACGGTGCGAACGGCGCGGCGCGAGCCCGGCGGGCGGCGATGAAGGAGGGCCCGCCGGCCATCGAGTCGCTGATCCCCCACCGCGACCCCATGCGCCTGCTCCGCGTCGTGGTCGAGGCCGAGCCCGAGCGCCTCGCCGGCGTCGCGGTCATCCCCGGCGACAACCCGCTGGTGGCGGACGGTTCC
>DATNKQ010000472.1:0-4424 GCA_035603315.1 Thermoanaerobaculia bacterium | reverse complement strand
GTCCGCCCTCACGCCGGGCTCGCGGAAGCCCGCCTCGGCGCCCGCCAGGAGCGCGCCGTCGGTCGCCAGCCACTCCACCCCCTCCTCGCGCTGGAGCTGGCGGTCGAGGCCCGCCAGGACCGCCGCGACCGTGAGCACCACCTTGGCCCCGGAGCTCGCCTGGATGGCGGCGAGGCGCGCCGAGGGGCGGTTGCTCCGCGGCGGATAGGCGGGGACGGCCACGGCGCCGGCGTAGAGGCAGCCGAAGAAGGCGGCCACGTAGTCGAGCCCCGGAGGATAGAGGAGGAGCACGCGCTCACCCTTGGCCGAGAGAGCCTGGAGGGCCGCGCCGATGGCCCGTGCCTGGCGGTCGAGCTCGGCATAGGTGAGATGGGCCTCCGCCGTCTCGCCGTCCAGGAGGAAGGTGTAGGCGCGGGCGTCGCCCTGCTCGCCGGCCCTTCCCGCCAGCAGGTCGAAAAGCGTCGACGGTCGGCCCTGGGCTTTCTTCTCGGTCATAGCGTTGCTCCGTACACCTTCAATTCATACGACGACGGTGCTCCTGCGGTGCTCGGGGAATCCCGGGCAGCGCAGGCACCCTCGCTAGAAGTTGCCTTCGGTCCGGATCGACGGACGGGCGGGAAAGCTGAAGGGCTCAAGACATCCGCCCCCGGGGGCAAGGGATCGCTCCCTATGGGACTTAGTGCTTTCCTGCTATGTAAGCGGGACAGACTGCCAACCACCGTTACCGCCGTTGTTTTCGCATGTTTGCAGGGTCACAAAACGAGCTCTCCGCTGGCCTGATTCCGATATGTCGAGGCCGCCCGCTGGGGCGCCCCCTCGCGCTTCCTATGCGGTTGACAGGGCCACGGGCGTGGCCGGGTCGGCGGCGATCCGCAGCGGCTCGGCGATCTCCGCCGTGCCGTAGCTCTCCGTGACCACCAGGGGACACCGCCGGCAGGCCGCGTCCCCCTCCTGCAGCCACCAGCGGCACGCCGGCCGGATGGCGCAATCGGGGAGGAGGTCTACCGCCTCGGGAAGCCGCTCGACGATACGGGTCGCCAGCCGGCAATTCGTGCCGTCGAAATGCTGGCATCCGTTGCCCGCGCACGGCGCTGCGAAACGGAAAACCTCGGTGGGTGAGACGGGCCCGGAGAGGGCCAGGACCTCCGGCGTGGCCCTCAGGGCCCGGTCGAGGAAGGCCACTTGCGGCCGTTCAACCGTACCCTGAACGACGCCGAAAACCGAGCTGCCGGGCATGTCCGGGCGTGCACTGGGGCACTGAATGCGGCCCGTAGCGCCAGGCAGCTCAGAGGGTTGCAGAACCTTCAGCCGGTTCATGTCGGCAGCTCCTGAGAATTCACTCAGACCGCTTGGGCTAGCCGCCACCCGAGATGGGGCCGCCCGGACCTCCCAGGGGTACCCTGGGTCCGAACCGATCGAGGTCGAACCACAAGCCGCACCAGATCCGGGGATTGAAGACGAAGCCGGTTTTCGCGTTCTCTTGCTCCTTGAGGACGCGGAGCACCGCGGATGACGTGGAGGAGACGAGCTGCTCCAGCGAGATCTGCTCGGCCCCGCGAGAGGAGACTTTGACTTCGGGACGATTTTCCTGCGCCATGGTACTTCTCCTTCCAACCGGCCACCCGGCGACATGCCGGGAGGTCCTGACTGCGTTGGGCGGCGGCGCGGTCCCATGCGTTACAAGGGGGTGTCAACTCCACGCATAGGTTAGGCAGCGGCTGCGCTCATGAACCGCGCCTCCCACAGGTGGGCGTCACAGACACATGACTCCCATCTTCCCAGGAGTAGCGCCCGGACCTGTGTCGCCATTACCCCTGGGCCGACAGGCACGCCCTTCCGGTTGTCATCCCGAGCGTGAGCGAGGGACCTGTGGGAAGGGGCGGCGCGAAGACCTTTGCTACCAGAGGTTTGGGAGGCCTCCCTCCGCCCAGGTCCCTCGCTCACGCTCGGGATGACAGGCTCTAAGTTCTAGCGCTGCAACCGAGTCTGGTGGTCGACCTCCGAGAAGATTCACAGGCTCTGAGCGTAGGGATGGATCTGGGGGAAGGGTGGCGCGAAGACCTTTGCACCTGAAACGCCGCGCCCGCCACAGGTGGGTGCGCTACGGAAAATATGGCACCTGTCTCCTCAGGAGTAGCGCCCGGACCTGTGCCGGGCGCGCAGGCCTGGTTAGGTTGAACGGATTTCATGGATGGAACTTTGGCCAGCGGTTATAGCCAATAGCGGGATCATTGGCACGTAGTGCGCGGATAAGCTCCACTTCCTTGGCTCGCACCTCCGCGTCGGAAGCCGATTCGGACTCCCAAAGAATTTCCCTACGAATTGTGAAGTCGCGCCTCGCCTCACGCGTGAAGTCAACTTCGATAAGCTTGTTTTCAGCACTACCGAAGTAGTTGACGCTGTCGGTGAGATCCATGCCAACGTAGATCTTGCCGTTGGGATACGAAATCTTGTAGATGACTTTCATCCCGGCGCTTTGCGATCTGGAATTTGCCTCGCAGCCATGTTTCCAAGCTAACCGAATCTTACCCTAGCTGCGCCCGCGCTGCTGGCGCAACCCGGCAGCTCCATGCGTGGCTTTAGGTGGCAACCGGCTGTGCCACCTCGACTGCAGGTAGCGAGATCTTCCGCATTTGCAGCAGGAAGAACCCGGCACACAGCCAGAGCACAGCCACTGTCAGCCAGGCGACGACGGAATGGCTGAGCGCCCAGGGGTTCGTGGCGCCGAGCTCGGCCGATGGCACAATATCCTTCGTATTGTTCACGGCAGCGTGCAGAAGCATGACTGGCAGCAGGCTGCCGCGCGTATTCGCGTAGAGCCAGGCCATCGCCACCGACAGCGCCGTGACTTCGAGCAGGAACAGCGGGAACGATTGACCCGCCAGCTCGCCATCGGGAAAGAAGAATAGGGGAAGATGCCAGGTCGCCCACAGCACGCCGAGGAGCACGCTCGCACCCCCGAGACCGAAGCGCGCGGAAAGCCGCGGCAAGGCATACCCACGCCACCCGAGCTCCTCGCCTGCCTGGCCGCCCACCAGCGTAGACCCAACGGTCGCGGCGAGCATCAGATACCAGGGCTCCTGACCAAAACGCGGCCAAACACCGGTGACAGCGCGATGCACGAGGGCGACGGTCAGCTTCACCACAACCGTGTAGCTGACGGCGAACACGTACCAGCGCACAGGGACCTGCCAATCCACAAGACGCCGCAGCAGCGCCACCACTCCACCCCGGCCCGTCGCCCGGCCGGTGAGCCACAGGGCCACGAACGCGGGCGCGAAAATGCCGAGGAAGAGCAGCACCCCGCGCGGCGCCGGCGCAGCCGTACTCGTCGCCGCGAAGAAGCAGCTCCACGTGACGATGTAGGTTACGAAAAAGAATCTTAGCAAGGCACTCACCGATGGCTGCCATCTAACTAACGGATCCTGAGTTCAGCGGCGAGCCCCTCCGACGAGGCCGCGCCCACAGCGAGCCGAGGACGACTGTGGCGCTTCAGCTAAGGATCGTGGTAATCGTCCAAGAAGCGCACGAACTGCTCGCGCAAGGCCTCGCCTTCTGGGCCCGACCCGCGCAACCTAGTCGAAAATGAGGGAAAGTGGGCCACGGTCTTCCGGACCATCCCATGCGGATTCACGTAGTAGGTGGGGGGGAAGCCAGACTTGTCGACGAAAAAATCGTCACGTGTGATCTCGTAGTCGTTATGGATCAAGAGACCCCTCTTAGTGAAGGCAAGATGGTACAAGCCGTTGCGAACTCGATCGCGAAATCCATGCGTGTCTTGAACATCTGCTCGAAATTCTGGGTACACATCCCAAAAGCCGCTGTCGAAGTCATGACCGGCCGTATTTGTGATTCGTGAATTTGGGTTCAACGTTTTGCCAAGCATCTCGAAGTAAGCGAATCCAATTGCCAAGAGAGCGAACGCGGCATGCTCCCAGGCCGATCCCGAGTTAGGCGCATGTCTCTCGATCTGCTTGAGGATCTCGACTGCGGGACCGAAGTGCCATACATCGACCCGACACTCGAAGAGATTCAGTCTGTCGTCGAACGAGTGAGGCTCCTTGAGTTCGCGGACAAGGTCCATCGGCGCCTTTCGTACAACGCCGGTATCGAAATCTATGTAGGAGCTTTCGCGAAATGCCATTGGAATCCAACGGCTCATGAGATCCGAGGAATTAAGGGCGACACGTCTCAGCTGTTGTTACGGACGGTCACGGTGATCTCCAGAATCGGAAGCGGCTCAGATGAGAAGGCGCTGATAAGTTGAGCTTCATCGAGGGCGATCGTCGCTCGGAAGGGCGTAGATCTTCCTTCCTCGGCGTTGATGTTCGCTGCACTCGTTTTGCCCAGCGTCATCTCGCCCCTCCTTACCACCAGGCTGACAGCGACCAAGCGGTCGAAGGATGCGGGAACGCCAATCGAGC
>DATNKQ010000457.1:0-5893 GCA_035603315.1 Thermoanaerobaculia bacterium | reverse complement strand
GGCTCGATCTTGAGCACGTAGAGGCGATGGCCGGCCGCCACCTGGAGCCCCCGGCGCTGCCCCACGGTGTAGCGGTAATAGGGCTCTCCGCGGCCGAGCTCGACGCCCGCGGAGTCGACCACGCTCGCTCCCCTGGCCGGCGCGTCGGGGCCGGCGCCGGCGAAGCGGGCGGGGTCGGCGGCGACCTGCTCCTCGACGAACTCGCGGACGCCGCCGGAGACGAAGCAGACCTCCATGCTCTCCCCCTTCCCCGCCACCACCAGGCCGGCTTGGCGGGCGAGATCTCGCACCGCCCGCTTGGTCATCCCGCCCAAGGGAAAGAGGGCGGCGGCGAGCTGCTCCTGGCGGAGCTCGAAAAGGTAGTAGCTCTGGTCTTTCTCGCCGTCGACGGCGGTGTGGAGCTCGGGGCCGTCCGGACCGGCGAGGATGCGGGCGTAGTGGCCAGTCGCCACCCGCCGGGCGCCCAGCGCCCGCGCCCGCTCGAGCAGGAGGTCGAACTTGATCCAGGTGTTGCAGCGCACGCAGGGGCTGGGGGTGCGGCCGGCCAGGTAGTCGGAGACGAAGGGATCGACCACCTGCTGCCGGAACTCGCGGTCCAGGCGCAGGGTGTAGTGCGGGATGCCCGCCTGCCGGGCCACCCGCCGGGCGTCGCCCAGGTCGAGCGCGCCGCAGCAGCGGCCGTGGACGTTCTCGGAGGAGCGGTCCCAGAGGAGCATCGAGAGGCCGATGATCGGATGGCGGGGATGGCTCGCATCGCTCGGAGCGCTCTGGCGCGAGAGCAGCCAGGCAACGACCGAGGAGTCGAGGCCGCCGCTCATGGCGACGGCGACTCGGCCGTCGGCCTCGCCGGCCGTCACGCGCCCACCGGCGCCGCCGCGGCGGTGCCCAGGTGCCGCAGGGCGGCGGTTTCGCGGGTGAGGACGGCGAGGAAGGCGGCCACCTCCTCCGCCCGGTTGGCAGGGCCGAAGCTGACGCGGAGGGAGGAGAGCGCCTCGGCCTCGGGGATGCCGGCGGCGAGGAGCGCCGGGCTGGGCTCGACGGTGCCCGAGGCGCAGGCCGCGCCGGTCGACACGGCGTAGCCGGCGAGGTCGAGGCGGATCAGCAGCGCCTCCCCCTCGACCCCGGGGAGGGCGAAATTCGAGGTGTTGGGCAGGCGGGGCGAGCCGGCGCAGTGGACGATCGCCCCCGAGAGGTCGCGCAGGCCCTCCTCGAAGCGGTCGCGGAGGGCGGTCAGGTGGCTGCCGCGGGCGGGGAGCTCGGCCGCCGCCAGCGCCGCCGCCGCCCCCAGGCCGACGATGGCGGGGACGTTCTCGGTGCCGGCCCGCCGCCGCCGCTCCTGGCTGCCGCCGACGAGCAGGCCGTCGAGCGGCCGGCCCTTCCTCACCCACAGCGCCGCCGCCCCCAGCGGGCCGCCGAACTTGTGCGCCCCGAGGGTGAGGAAATCGGCCCCCAGCGCGTTCACGTCGACGGCGATCTTGCCCACCGCCTGCACGGCGTCGCAAAGCAGGAGGATGCCGCGCTCGCGGCAGGCGGCGGCGACCTCGGCGACCGGCTGCAGGGTCCCTAGCTCGTTGTGGGCGCGCATCAGGCAGACCAACCGGGTGTCGGGACGGAGAGCGGCGAGGACGGCGGCCGCCGGGACCACGCCGTCGCGCCCCGGCGGGATCCGCGAGACCTCCATCCCGGCGGCTTCGAGGCGCGCCGCCGCCGCCCGCACCGACGGATGCTCGAGGGCGGAGACGACGACGTGGCCGGCGTTGCCGGCCCGCCGCGCGGCGTCGAACATCACCGCGTTGTTGGCCTCGGTGCCGGAGGCGGTGAAGACCACCTCCGGCGGCCGCGCGCCGAGGAGGTCGGCCACCTGTTCCCGCGCCGCCTCGACCGCCTCGCGCGCCGCCTGGCCGAAGGCGTGGACGGAGGAGGGGTTGCCCCAGCGCTCGCCGAGCCAGGGGAGCATGGCCTCCCGCACCCGCGGATCGAGCGGGGTGGTGGCGTTGTGGTCGAGGTAGACGGGAGAGCCCGGAGCCGCCATAGGCGGGATATTGTAGCGCGCGGGCCGGCCTGCTCCGGACCGGCGCCCCACCAGCTCCGGAATGGCGGCGGTGGACGTACTGTTAGCGGAGTTAGGCCCGTTTGACTCGGAGACCGCGCAGTATGCCAGACGACCGAGATCCCCCCTCCCGCCTCTCCCGCCGGGCGCGCCTCTCCACGCTGTTCCTCTTCGCCGTCGTCTCCTTCTGTCTCGCTAGCCTCGCGCCCGCCGCCACGGCCAAACCCGGCGACAAGCCGGCCAAGCTCACCCGGGCCGAGAAGGCGGCGCAGAAGAAGGCGGTCGCCGCCCTGCCGCAGGTCTACCGCGACTGGCTCGACGAGGTGGACGTGCTCATCACCCCCGACGAGGTCACCGCCTTCCTGGCGCTCGACAAGGACTACCAGCGCGACGCCTTCATCGAGCGCTTCTGGGAGTCGCGCAACAAGTTCCAGGGGGTTTCCGGCAACGAGTTCCGCGACCTCTGGAACGCGCGCGTCCAGGAGGCGAGGTCGCACTACGGAAGCCTCAAGGAGGACCGCGCGCGGGTCTTCCTCCTGAATGGCCCGGCGGCGGCCATCACCGTCTCCCAGTGCTCAGAAATCCTCTGGCCGCTCGAGGTCTGGTACTACAACGGCAGCGAGCGGGCGCACTTCGAGTTCATCGTCATCTTCTTCCAGAAATGGGGCGCCGGGCCCTACCGCATCTGGGAGCCGATGGAAGGCGCCGGGGAGCTCTTCCGCGACAGCGCCTCGCGGGAGGAGAGGTCGTTGAACGCCGTCGCCAGCGGCTGCCGCGACGGCGATCGCATCGCCGGCGCCATCAACTGGGTCCTGGGCCAGGGGATGGGCTACGGCATGATCCAGGCCAAGTTCGACTCCCGGCCGACGGGGCCGGGCGGCGAGTGGATCGCCGCCTTCCACGCCTACTCGACCGACCTCCCGGAGACCGCCCCGACCTTCAACGCCAAGCTCGACTTCGACTATCCCGGGAGGCACCAGGAGCGCACCGTCGTCGAGGGCGTCATCCAGGTGCCGGTCTCCGAGGTGGGGCAGGCCAAGCTCGGCGAGCACCGCTCCTACAACTTCGTCCTGACCGGCGAGGTCCTCCAGGGGCGCAAGCTCTTCGACAGCTTCCGCTACAAGTTCGACTTCCCCCTGACCGACGTCCACGACGGCTCGCTGCCGCTGGTCTTCCAGCGCTACCTGCGGCCGGGCACCTACAACCTGATCATCAAGGTCGAGGACCTGAACTCGGCCAAGTTCTTCCGCTCCGAGCACCCCCTCGTCGTGCCGCAGACCGACAAGATCGCCCCCGCTCCCCTGCCGTCGCCCGACTCCGAAAGCGGCCGCCTGCTGCTCGAGGCCAACGCCGCCCTCTCGACCGGCGAGACGACGCTCAAAGTCGTCAAGCCGCAGGGGGAGTTCCAGACCGGCATGCAGCGCTTCGAGACCCTGACGACGGGGACCGACATCGCCAGGATGACGTTCGCCCTGGACGGCAAGCCGATCCTCACCAAGAACCGCGCCCCCTACAGCGTCGAGCTCGACCTCGGGCCGGTGCCGCGGCCGCGGACCCTGACCGCCACCGCCTACGACGCCAAGGGCAACGAGGTGGCGCGCGACCAGCTCCTCATCAACGCCGCAGGCCACCGCTTCGCCGTCCACCTGCTCGAGCCGCACCGGGGCAAGCGCTACCAGTCGAGCCTGCTCGCCAACGCCGCCACCGAGGTGCCGGAGGAGCAGACCGTCGAGCGGGTGGAGTTCTACCTGAACGAGAGCCTCGTCGCCACCCTCTACCAGCCCCCCTACGTGCAGCCGATCGTGCTCCCCAAGTCGGAGGCGCTCTCCTACGTGCGGGCGGTGGCCTACCTGGCGGACGGCAACTCGACCGAGGACCTGGTCTTCGTCAACTCCGACGTCGAGCAGATCAAGGTGCAGTTCGTCGAGCTCTACACCTCCGTGCTCGACCGCGCCGGCCGTCCGGTCGAGGGGATGGCGCAGAAGGACTTCATCGCCTCGGAGGACGGCGTCAAGCAGCAGATCGTCCGCTTCGAGCAGGTGCGCGACCTGCCCATCCACGCCGCCATCGCCATCGACATCTCGGCCTCCATGGAGCCCGCCCTGCCGGAGGCGCGGCAGGCCGCCCTGCAGTTCTTCGAGCAGACGGTCAAGCCCAAGGACCGCGCCGCCCTCATCACCTTCAACGACCATCCCAACCTGGCGGTCAAGTTCACCAACGACGTGACGTCGCTCGCCGGCGGCCTGGCCGGCCTCAAGGCCGAGCGCGGCACCGCGCTCTACGACAGCATCGTCTTCTCCCTCTTCTACTTCAACGGCATCAAGGGCCAGCGGGCCATCCTCCTGCTCTCCGACGGCAGGGACGAGGGGAGCCGCTTCACCTTCGAGGACGCCCTCGACTACGCGCGGCGGGCGGGGGTGACGATCTACTCGATCGGCCTCGGCAAGGAGGTGGACAAGAAGCACCTCTCGAAGCTCGCCGAGGAGACGGGAGGACGCAGCTTCTTCGTGCAGAGCGCCGCCGAGCTGGCCGCCATCTATGCAGGCATCGAGCGCGACCTGCGCTCCCAGTATCTGATCGCCTACCAGTCGACCAACTCGGGCGACGACAACACCTTCCGCACCGTCGAGCTCAAGTGCGCCCAGCCCGGCCTCGAGGTGAAGACCATCCGCGGCTACTATCCGTAGGTTGCCCCTTCCTATCTGGCGGCGTAGGATCGGCGCAATGCCGTTCTTACGCCGTTGGCGGCTCATCCTTCTCCTCTTCGCCATCCTGCCAGGCGCTCCCGCGGGCGCCATTGCAAAACCCAAGGCGGCGGACGCCGAGGCGGCGCTGCCGGAGCGCCACCGGCGGTTCCTCGAAGAGGTGGCGCCGCTCATCACCGCCAAGGAGCGCGAGGCCTTTCTGGCACTCAAGGCGGACTACCAGCGGGACGCCTTCGTCCGCGAGTTCTGGCGCGTCCGCGATCCCTTCCCGCAGACCCTCCGCAACGAGTTCAAGGAGCGCTGGGACGCCCGCATGGAAGCGGCGCGGAAGCGCTACGGCGACCTCTCGGACGACCGCGCGCGCATGCTGCTGCTGAACGGCGAGCCGGCGCACACCGTGCTGTCGCTCTGCCCCGACGCCCTCCTGCCGCTGGAGATCTGGATCTACGACAAGAACGACATCATCCATAGCCCCTTCAGCCTCGTCTTCGTGCAGCCCCAGGGGGCGGCCCGCGGGCGCTACCGGCTCTGGCACCCGAGCGAGGGCTGGGGATCGCTGGTCTCCCTGGAGGTGCGCGCCCGGGGTCCCGAGACGTCGCTGCCGTCGCTCGTCGCCGAGGCTTGCCCGCGCGGCGAGGAGGTCGCCGACAGCATCGGCGGGGCGGTCGACTGGAGCCGCGTCGAGGCGAGCGTCCCCGTCGTCCCGCGGCCGTCCGAGGAGTGGCTGGCGACCTTCTCCTCCTACTCGACCGAGCTGCCGCCGGGGGCCGAGAGCTTCCCGGCCCAGCTCGACCTCAGCTTCCCCGGCCGCTACGGCAGCCGCACCGTCGTCCAGGGCCTGCTCTCGGTGCAGCGCAGCGAGGTCAAGCCGGTGCAGCTCGAGAGCTTCAGCTCGTACAACTTCGTCGTCGACGGCGAGATCCTGCACCGGGACGAGCTCTTCGAGCACTTCCGCTACCGCTTCACCGTCCCCGAGAAGCCCCCGGCCGCCGCTCCCGGCGCGGCACCGGCGGCGACCATCCCGCTCGTCTTCCAGCGCTACCTGCGTCCCGGACCGTACCGGTTGATCGTCAAGCTCGAGGACGCCGGCGGCAAGCGCTACTTCCGCGACGAGCGCGATCTCGAGGTGCCGGCGGCC
>DATNKQ010000440.1:0-8522 GCA_035603315.1 Thermoanaerobaculia bacterium | reverse complement strand
GGACGGCGACCGACAACCGCGAGCCGCTGGCGACCAACTTCGCCGCCCGCTACGAGCAGGGCGGTATCTACCCCTCGGGCACGCAGTTCGTGGTCTGGCGCGACTCGAAGGTCAAGCAGGGCGCTTTCAAATGCGGCACCTCGCCGGCCTGGTATCCGCTGGGCGAGGAGGGGATCGTCATCTTCGACGAGCAGGAGCATCCCGTGGTGCCGCAGCCAGCCCCGGTCTCGCCGGCGCCCCCGGGCCTCCTCATCCCCTTCCCGGCGGAGGCGCAGTCGACGCAGGTCGGCGGCCCTGCCCTGCCGGTGCCGTTCAACTCCGGCTGGATCTTCTTGAACCTGAACACCACCGTCACGCCGGCCGGCAACGTGCCACGGGAGGATCCGGCGGCGGAACAGGCCTGGGTGGAGGTCATCAAGAGCGCCGCCGGCCGCTACAGCGTCGGCTTCGACGCCATCAAGCTCGACAGCGCCTGCAAGGCGAACCACGTCAATATCGGCTTCTGAGCCAAGTTTCAGCAGGACCGGGGTCCGGCTTGCGAGCCGGGCCCCGGTTTCTTCGTGGCCTCAGGGCACGACGTGGGTGAGGTCTTTGCTCAGCCGCACGGGGGGCTGCAGACCCCTGGCTTGGTCCTGGTGGTGGAAGAGGCCGAGCTGTCCCAGGCTGACGGTCGAGTTGCAGCCGAGCGCGAAGCTCCAGTGGGCCGAGATGGGCTTGCACGATCCCGGCGGTATGTCGGGGCCGGTGTTCGATCCCGACCACTCGGCCCAGGGCGGGCCCCAGGCCACGGGGACCGGTCCCGGCGTGGTGCCCGCGGTCACCTTGAGGTGCTGGCCCATGACGACGACCGGCTCGCCCGCGCAGCAGTTGAGGGTCTCGGGGTCGCAGTTTCCTCCTGCCAACCGCGGGGAGTAGACGGTGTGGACCTCCACCCAGCTGCCCACCGGCGGCAGCTTCGGGCACCCGTCGGCGGGGCCTCCGGCCGCCGTCGCGTGCTGGCCGGGGCACTCGGGCTGGAGGTTCTCGATCCAGCAGTGGTAGTGCTGCCCGCAGCGGAGCAGCCTCGTCGGGGTCCCGCCCTTCGGCGTGTAGACGATCGTGTCGCCCGCTCCTTTGGCGACGCTCGCTGTCTTGCTCACCGCGTCGTACTTCTCCAGGCGGCGCGGCGACTGGTCCTTGCAGGGCACCATGCGCTCTGCGCCCTTGACGCTGGCGGCGGCCGCGAGGACCAGCGCGAGCCCGCAGGCCAGGGTCATGGTACGACGGGTCCTCGGAGCGAGGGTGATCCGATGCATGGCCTTCTCTCCTCTCTTTTGAGCGTTGAGGAAGGATCTTGCCACGAACCCACGCAGTCGCGCAAAGCTGGAGGCCTACTCCAGCCCCGACTCCTCGTGCTCGCCGTAGACCTGGCGGAGGGCGTCGGAGATCTCGCCGAGGGTGGATTCGGCGCGGACGCAGTCGAGGATGGCGGGCATGAGGTTGACGTCCTCGCCGGCGGCGCGGGCGAGGGCCGCGAGGGCAGCGGCGGCGCGGGTGGCGTCGCGGCGGGCGCGGAGGGCCTGCAGGCGAGCGACCTGGTCGCGTTCGGCGGTGGGGTCGATGGCCAGGGTCTCGGTCGGCGTCACCTCCTCCTGGACGTAAGCGTTGACCCCCACCACCAGCTCGCGCTTCTCCTCGACCGCCAGCTGGTGGGCGTAGGCGGCGTCGGCGATCTCGCGCTGTTGGAAGCCGCTTTCGAGGGCGGCGAGGGCGCCGCCCATGGCGTCGATCCTCTCGATGTAGCCTCTCGCCCGCTGCACGATCTCGTCCGTCCACGCCTCGACGACGTAGGAGCCGCCCAGGGGATCGGCCACCTCGGCCACCCCGCTTTCCTCGGCGATCACCTGCTGCGTCCGCAGGGCGAGGCGCGCCGCCTCCTCAGTGGGCAGGCCCAGCGCCTCGTCGAGGGCATTGGTGTGGAGCGACTGGGTGCCGCCCAAGACCGCCGCCAGGGCCTGGAGGGCCACCCGCACGACGTTCGTCGCCGGCTGCTGGGCGGTCAGGGTCGAGCCCGCCGTCTGGGTGTGGAAGCGCAGCCAGAGCGAGCGCGGATCCTTGGGCGCGAAGCGCTGGCGGACGAGCTCGGCCCACAGCCGCCGCGCCGCCCGGAACTTCGCCACCTCCTCGAGGAAGTTGTTGTGAGCGTTGAAGAAGAAGGAGACCCGCGGCGCGAAGTCGTCGATCGCCAGGCCGCGACGCAGAGCCGCCTCGACGTAGGCGAGGCCGTTGGCGAGGGTGAAGGCCACCTCCTGCACCGCCGTCGAGCCGGCCTCGCGCAGGTGATAGCCGGAGATCGAGATCGGGTTCCAGCGCGGCAGCCGCTCGGCGCAGAAGGCGATGACGTCGGTCACCAGCTTGAGCGACGGGCCGGGCGGATAGATGTAGGTGCCGCGGGCTGCGTACTCCTTGAGGATGTCGTTCTGCACCGTGCCGCCCACCCGCTCCCAGGCGACCCCTTGCTCCTCGGCCACTGCCAGGTAGAGCGCCAGGAGGATGGCGGCCGTCGAGTTGATGGTCATCGAAGTGGTGACGCGGTCCAGGGGGATGCCGGCGAAGAGCCGCCGCATGTCCTCGATCGAGTCGATCGCCACCCCCACGCGCCCCACCTCGCCCGCCGCCAGCGGATGGTCGGAGTCGTAACCGATCTGGGTCGGCAGGTCGAAGGCCACGGAGAGGCCGGTCGTCCCCTGGGCCAGGAGATAGCGGTAGCGCCGGTTCGACTCCTCCGCCGAGGCGTAGCCCGCGTATTGGCGCATCGTCCAGCGCCGCTGCCGGTACATCTCCGGGTAGAGGCCGCGGGTGTAGGGGGCCACGCCAGGATCCCCAACCTTCTCGCGATAGGGGATTCCCGCCACGTCGGCAGGCCGGTAGAAGGGCGCCACGGGGATGCCCGAGGAGGTCGTCTTCGGAGTCCCGGGAGTGGTGACGGCCGGGGGCTTGGCATCGGTCGCCATGGCGGCATTATCCCCTATCCGCCGCACGGCGCCCTGACTGCAGCGACAGGAATCGCTACGGCTGCGGGAGCGGCGGCGCCTCGAGCAGGAGCCGCAGCTCGGAGGGGTCGATCGGCTTCAGCAGGTGGTGGTCGAAGCCCGCCTCGCGGGTGCGCCGCCGATCTTCCGCCCGTCCGAAGCCGGTGACCGCGATCAAGCGGACGCCGTTCAGCGCCGTCTGCCGGCGCAGCGCGCGGGCGACGTCGTAGCCGCTGACGGCGGGCATCCCGATGTCGATGAGGGCGGCATGGGGCTGGAACTCCAGGGCGGCGGCCACCGCCGTCTGCGAGTCTTTGAGCGGGCGCACCTGATGTCCCCACATCTCCAGGAGAGTCGAGAGGACATCCACGGTATCGGCGTGATCGTCCAGCACCAGGACGCGCATGGCAACCTCGGTCTTGAGAGACGCATCCTACCCTTCCGCGGTTACGGGTGCAACGGACTGCTAACGCAATGCCGCGGCCACCTCCAGGGTGGCGATGAGGTTGGTGAGCGCGTGGAGCCCGATCGTCAGATAGGTCGAGCCGGTGCGCAGGCGGACTGCCGCAAAGAGGAGGCCGAGGAGGAAGACGGCGGTGACGTCGTAAAGGTCGTACTGGAGGTGGGGAAGGGCGAAGGCGAGCGAGGAGAGGAGGGCCGCGCCGACGACGCCCAGGCGGGAGCGGCGGAGACCGTCGAGGAGGAGGCCGCGGAAGAGCAGCTCCTCGAAGGCGGGGGCCGCGATCACCACCGCCAGGTAGAGGGCGGGCAGGAAGCGGGCGGTGCGGTAGGCGTCGATCATGAAGGCGGGGACGGCGGGGCGGTGGAGGAGGCGCGCGAGGAGGTCGTAGGCGGAGGTGAAGAGGAGCAGGAGGCCTACCGCCACCGCGGCCTGCGGGAGCCGCGGCGGGAAGAGCCCCAGGGTCGCCCGCAGCGACGGTCCCGGCCTCCTCCCGGCGAGGCTCAGAATCAGCAGGATGCCGACCGGCGCCGAGGCGAGCGTGGCGGTCGCGAAGGCGAGCCCGAAGATCGCGCTGCCGGGACCGGCAGCGGGAAACAGCAGCAGCACCCCGGCCTGGACCAGCAGGTAGGCGACGAAGACCGCGGCGGCAATCCCGACGGTAGCCCGCGGGCTCCAGGCGGGAGGGACGGGCGGCGGAGGGGGAGCGAGTTGCGGCTCGGCGAGCAAGACTGAAGGCCGTCGCTAGTCCACCAGCGCGCGGCCCCGCGTCTCGACCACCCAGGGGAGGAGGGCAAGGCCGGCCAGCGGTACGAAGCCGACGTAGAAGAGAGCCTTCAAGGCGCTGGTCAGCGAGTTCGCTCCCTGGCTGGCGATGCCGCCGATGAGGATGGGGCCGGCTGCCGCGATCACCCGGCCGATGTTGTAGCAGAAGCCGGCGCCGGTGCCGCGCAGGCGGGTGGGGAAGAGCTCCGGCAGGTAGTAGGTGAAGCTGCCGAAGACCCCGAAGACGGTCAAGCCGATGAGGAAGTACATGGCCAGCCGCGCCTCCGGCTCGAGATCGAGGCCGAAGGTGGCGAGCACGGCGGCGCCGGAGAGCGCGTAGTAGATGGCGAACATGGTCTTCCTGCCCAGGTGCTTGGCGGCGGGGATGGTGAGGAGCGTCCCCAGGAGGCCGCCCAGGTTGAAGTAGTTGGTGGCTACCGCCTTCCAGTGCTCCACGAGGCCCAAGGTCGCCGCGCGATCGAGGCCGCGCAGCTTGGCGGTCGCCTGCGCGAGGCCGGTCGAGACGACGGGGATGAAGGCGTTGCAGCTCCACCAGGTGATGAGCGCCGTCACCGCCATGAAAAAGCCCGAGAAGGTGAGGGCGCGGTACTGGGGGGTGAAGAGATCGCGCAGCCGCGGCTTCGGCGCCGAGGTGGCGACCTCCTTCCAGCGCTCCGGCTCCCGGATGAAGAGCCGCACCAGGAGGGCCGCCGCCGCCGGGATCAGCCCGGCGAGGAAGACATAGCGCCAGGAGCGCTCGGGGATGCTGCTCCAGTAGACGCCGGCGATCTGGAAATTGACGAAGGCGGCCAGGAAGAGGCCCATCGGCGCCGAGGTATAGAGAAGCGCGCCGGCCTCCACCCGCCGCGACTCGGGGACCACCTCGGCGACCATCGACGCCCCCGCCGCCCATTCGCCGCCGATCCCTAGGCTGGCGACGGCGCGGAAGAGCACCAGCACCCAGAGGTTGGGAGCGAAGGCGCAGGCGGCAGTCCCCAGGGCGTAGACCAGCATGGTGAGGAGGAGGGTGCGGGTGCGGCCGATGCGGTCGGCGACGTGGCCGAAGATCACCCCTCCCGCCGCCCAACCCAGAAGGAGGATCGAGGTCAGGATGCCGGTCCACTGGAGCGTCGCCGCCTTCGCCGCCGGCGAGCCGATGGCCAGGCCGAGGAGGGTCGGCACACAGTTGGGGGCGACGAAGTTGAAGAGCAGGGCGTCGAAGGCGTCGAAGCCCCAGCCCAGCCAGGCGGCGAAGAGCACCGCCCACTGGTACCCGTTCATGTCGAGCACCCGGCGGCCGGGGCGCGGGTCTGTCGGCAGGTTCATCGGCGCGGGGAGTGTACTACCCCTCGACCGCCTCTTCGAGAGCGGACATCTCCGTCTCGACGCCTTCCCACTCACCCATCCAGCCGTCGATCTCGGAGGAGAGCTTCTTCTGCTCCTCCTCGAGCTTCTTGACCTTGTCGCGGGAGGTGCGGTCGAAGAAGGTGGGATCGCAGAACAGCTCGTTGATATCGTGGATGCGCGACTCGGCCTTCTCGACCGCCGAGGTGAGCTGGTCGCGGCGCTTGGCGAGCTCCTTCTGGCGCTGCAGGCGCTGGCGCTCGTCGAGGTTGGCGCCGTTGCCCGCCGCTTTCGCCTTCTTCTGGGCGCGGCGCAGGCGCAGCACCGCTTCGGCGTCCAGGTGATCGTCGCCCAGGCGCTCCAGGTACTCGTCGTAGGTGCCGCGGAAATCCTGGATGCCCTTGGGCGATATCTCGAAGATGCGGTCGGCGAGCTGGGAGACGAACCAGCGGTCGTGGGAGACGAAGACGAGGGTGCCGTCGTAGGACTTGAGCCCCTCGACGAGCGCCTCGATGGCCTCGAGGTCGAGATGGTTGGTGGGCTCGTCGAGCACCAGCACGTTCGGCTGGGTGACCGACAGCTTGCAGAAGACGAGGCGGGCGGCCTCGCCGCCGGAGAGGCTCTGACAAGTCTTCTTGACGTCGTCGCCGGAGAACAGCACCAGGCCCAGGTTGCCGCGGACGAAGCCGATGGGCTCGGCCGGCACCGACTCCCATAGCCACGCCTCGACGCTCTGCTTGCCGGCGCCGGCGAGCTCGTTGTGGTCCTGGGAGAAGTAGCCGGGACGGGTCTCGTAGCCCCACTCGATGGTGCCAGCCTCGGCCTCCACCTGGCCCATGGCGATCTTCAGGAGCGTCGACTTGCCGATGCCGTTGGGGCCGATGATCGCCAGGCGGTCGCCGCGCTCCACCTTGAGCGAGACGTCCGCCAGGACCGGCCGGCCGCCGTAGGACTTCGAGATCCCTTCCAAAGCCAGCACCTGGCGGCCGCTGGGGCGGATCTGCTTGAACTTGAAAGTGGGGTAGCGGCGCGAGCTCTGGGGCAGGCGGTCGATGACCAGCTTCTCGATCAGCTTGATCTTGCTCTGCGCCTGGCGGGCCTTGGTGGCCTTGGCGCGGAAGCGGTCGACGAACGCCTGGTGGTCGGCGATCTGCTTCTCCCGCTTCTCGATCTCCGCCTCCTTGCGGTCCCGGTTGCCCTGCTTGGCGACCATGAAGGCGCTGTAATTGCCGGGATAGAGGGTGACGGTCTGGTAGTCGACGTCGACGATGTGGGTGCAGACGTTGTCGAGGAAGCGATGGTCGTGAGAGATGACGATCGCCGTCCCCTTGTAGTTCTCGAGGAACTTCTCGAGCCAGCGGATGGAGAGGATGTCGAGATGGTTGGTCGGCTCGTCGAGGAGCAGGGCGCCGGGGTCGGCAGCCAGCACCTGCGCCAGGAGGACGCGCAGCTTGAAGCCGCCGGAGAGGGTCGACATCGCCTGCCGGTGGACCTCGGTCGGGATGCCCAGCCCTTCCAGCACCTCGCCCGCCCGCGACTCCAGGGTGTAGCCGTCGTGGTGGAGGATGAGGTCCTCGAGCTCGGCGTAGCGATCGGCGTCGAACGCCTTCTCGGAGTTGGTCAGGAGGTGCTCTTTCTCGACCATCGCCTCCCACACCGCGTGGTCGCCCATCATGGCGACCTCGAGGATGGGCATCTGCTCGTAGCGGAAGTGGTCCTGCTCGAGGACGCCGAGCTTCAACCGCTTGGGCATCGCCACGGTACCGGCGCTTGGCTGCTCCTGGCCGGCCAGGATCTTGAGCAGGGTCGACTTGCCCGACCCGTTCGCCCCCACCAGCCCATAGCGGTTGCCGGGGTTGAACTGGATCGAGACCCCCTCGAAAAGAGTCTGGGGCCCAAAGGATTTACCGAGGTCGGAAACCGCAATCATAGACCCCTAAGAATACCAGGCCGGACCATGTTGCACAATGCAACCTACCCCGTCATACTGACGTCCGGAGGTCACGAGAAGATGCCCACCCTTCACGTCCGCAACGTCCCCGATGAGCTCTACGAGCGTCTTCGCGAGAGCGCTGAAGCGAGCAGCCGCTCCATGAGCGCGGAAGTCGTGACCTTGCTCGACGAGTTGCTGGCCAGCGCGCCAGCGCAGAAGGATCTGCTAGCCGGAATCCGCCGCCGCAGGTTCTTCCGTCCTGCCGAAGCGGGTGCGCCTACGAGCACCGTGCTGCTGCGGAAGGATCGCGGACGTTGAGGGATTGGGTCGTCGACGCCAGCGTAGGGATCAAGCTCTTCGTCGTCGAGGACCTCTCCGAAGCTGCTGAGCAGCTCTTCCGAGGGCTGGTCGAGGATCCGCCCTCTCGCCTCTACGTCCCCGATCTCTTCTACCTGGAGTGCGCGAACATCTTGTGGAAGTACGTTCGGCGCTTCGGATACCCGCTGGAAGCGGCGCGGCAGGACATCGAGGCGCTTAGCGCCCTGGCTCTTCTGCCCGTTTCCGCCGCAGACCTGCTCGGTCCAACCCTGGATCTGGCGGTCGAAAGAGGCATCACCTCGTACGATGCTTCCTATGCCGTGCTGGCGAAGCGGTTGGAGGTTCCCCTGGTCACCGCCGACAGACCGCTCATCCGTAAGCTCGAAGGAAGTGGCGTGGAGGTTTGCTGGCTGGGCGCCCTGGAGGGCCGGTAGACCGCCGTGGTCGATTGCAGCTTGGGTTGCGTTTGGTGAGTACAATGAGCGGGAGGAGGAACCTCCCCATGCAGCCCCCCCTGGTTCGCGTCCTTCCGGTGGTCGCCGTCGCCGGGCTCCTGGCGGTCGCCGCTTCCCTTCCCGTTGCGGCGCAGGCCGAACCTTCCGCCAGCCGGGCCGATCTCCTCCAGCAGGGCGAGCAACTCCTCGGGCAGAAGCAGTACCGGCGGGCGCTTGCCGCCTTCGAGGAGGCGGGG
>DATNKQ010000426.1:0-11355 GCA_035603315.1 Thermoanaerobaculia bacterium | reverse complement strand
CCCTTCGACGCGGCGGCCGGCGCCAGGGTGACGATGGTCTCGTTGGTGGGCCGGAAGATCTGGCGGGCGAGCCGCTGGACGTCCGCCGGCGTCACCTTCTGGTACTGCGCGAACAGCCGGTTGATCGATTCGACCTCGCCGGTCAGCTCGAGGGCGCGCACGGCCTGGCGGGCGACGGCGCCGGGGCTGTCGAGCCCCAAAGCGAAGGCGTACCGCAGGTGCGACTTGATCCGTTCGAGCCGCCGCGGGTCGACCGGCTCCTTCTGCAGCTTGGCGATGGCGGCGTCGATCTCCCCTTCCACCTTGGGCACCAGGTCGCCCGACTTGATCTGCGCGTAGATGGTGAAGAGGTAGGGGTCGCGGTGGTCGTCGGTGCCGCCGTCCAAGGTGTTGACCCACTGCTTGTCGACCACCAGCTCCTGGTAGAGCGGCGCCGACTCGGCGAAGAGGAGCTGCGCGACGAGGTCCAAGGTCGCCGTGTCGACAGAGGCGGTCGAGAACGCCGGAGCGTGGTAGCCGACGATGATCTGCGGGCGCCCGGGAGTCGGCCAGTCGATGCGGCCGGTCTTCTGCTCCGTCTGCGGCGGCTCGGCGTCGATCTGCACCGGCTTGTAGCCCTTCTTCCAGTCGCCGTAGTGCTGCTTGGCGAGGTCGAAGACCTTCTGCGGCTGGACGTCGCCGACCACCAGCAGGATGACGTTCTCCGGCCGGTAGAAGCGGTCGAAGAAGCCCAGGCTGTAGTCGTAGTAGCCCGGCATCGCCTTGACGTCGGCGAGGAAGCCGATCGTCGTGTGCTTGTAGGTGTGCTTCTGGAAGGCGAGGTCGTTCAGCTTCTCGAACATCGGCTGCAGCGGGTTCGAGGCGCCCTTGTTGTACTCGCCCAGGATGGCCAGGGACTCGGTGCGGAAGGCGTCCTCGCCGTATTTCAGGTTCTTGAAGCGGTCCGACTCCATGTCCATCATGGTGGTGAGCTGGCTCGCCGGACCGATGATGTAGTAGTTGGTGAAGTCGTCGCTCGTCGAGGCGTTGGAGTCGGCCCCCATGCGCTTCAGCAGGTCGTTGTAGCGCTCGGCCGGGTATTTCTCCGTCCCCCGGAACATCATGTGCTCGAAGAAGTGGGCGAAGCCGCTATGGCCGGGCTCGACCTCGTTGCGCGAGCCCGTGCGCACGACGGTGAAGTAGGCGACCGTCCCCGGGCTGTCGTAGGGGATCACCACCACCTTGAGACCGTTGTCGAGGGTCGTTTGCTGGACGGGGTAGGGAAAGACGTCCGTGGAAGACGGCTTCTCGGC
This sequence comes from Thermoanaerobaculia bacterium, assembly GCA_035603315.1. GTDB lineage: Bacteria > Acidobacteriota > Thermoanaerobaculia > Multivoradales > UBA5704 > DATNKQ01. The sequence goes on along the minus strand of DATNKQ010000426.1, from coordinate 10,063 downwards.
CGCCGCGGCGAGGGTGGCCCCGAGCATCAGCGCGGCGGAAAGCGCGAGGCTGATTCGAAATGGCACGTTCCATGCTCCTTTCATGTGGCTTGGAAACCGGCGAGGGCTGCGGATTCCCTGCGGGCGGGCGGTATTCTAATCTTAGCGGGCCATGCGACGACTCCTACCCTTCCTGCCGATCGTCTTCCTGCTCTCCTGCCTCGTCGCCCTGGCGGCCCTGCGGCTGGGCTCCGGGCCGGCGGCCGACCGGGTTGCCGCTCCGCTCAGTCGGGTCGCGGCCGTCCCGCCCCCCAGCGCCGCGCCGCCGGCCGCCGGCGGGCATGCCGGGCGGCAGGCGCGGCGGACGCCCATCGTCGAGGTGGCGGAGAAGGTCTCGCCGGCGGTCGTCAACATCGCCGCCGAATCCATCGTCCGCGAGGCGGATCCCTTCTTCGGCGGCTTCTTCGCGCCCCGCTCCCGGCGCACCCAGTCGCTCGGCTCCGGCCTCGTGATAGACGCCAGCGGCGTCGTGCTGACCAACGCCCACGTCGTCGAGGGGGCCTCGCGGATCACCGTCGTCACCCGCGACGGCCGCGAGCTCCAGGCGCACGTCCTGGGCTCCGACCACGACGCCGACCTGGCGGTGCTCAAGGTCGACGGGCACGGCCTGCCGGCGGTGCCGCTGGGGAGCAGCTCCGACCTGATGATCGGCGAGACGGTGATCGCCATCGGCAACCCCTTCGGCCTCTCGCACTCGGTGACCTCGGGGGTGCTCTCCGCCCGCGGCCGCACCGTCCCTTCCGAGCAGGGGGAGCGCCTGTTCACCGACTTCCTGCAGACCGACGCCTCCATCAACCCCGGCAACTCCGGCGGCCCGCTGGTCAACATCGCCGGCCAGGTGGTCGGCATCAACACCGCCATCGTCTCGGGCGCCAACGGCATCGGCTTCGCCATCCCCGCCGACCGCGCCCGGCGGGTGGTGGACGACCTGCTGCGCTTCGGCGAGCTGCGGCCGCTGTGGACCGGCCTGCGCCTGGTGACGGTCGACCCCGAGCTCGCCCGCCGCTACGACCTGGGAGCCGCCCGCGGCGCCATGGTCTACCGCGCCTATCCCGGCTCGCCGGCGGCGCAGGCGAGCTTGGCCGAAAGGGACGTCATCGTCGCCGTGCAGGGCCAGCCGGTCGCCGCCCGCGAGGACGTCACGACGGCCCTCTACTCGCTGCCCGCGGGGACGCCGCTCGCCCTCAGGGTGCGCCGCGGCGCCCGCACCCTCGACGTGACGCTGACGCCCGTCCACCCGCCGCGCGGCCTCGGCCTCCGCATCCTCGCCGAGGGGGTGGGTCTGGAGGTCGTCGAGCGGCGCGACGCCTTGACGGTTGACCGCGTCGTCCCCGGCGGCGCGGCGGCGCGGGCCGGCCTGCGGGCGGGCGACGTCATCCTGGGCGCCAACGGTCACGAGGTCAGCAAGCTCGACGCCCTCGGCGAGGAGGTGGTGCGCGGTTTCGACCGCGGCGGCCTGCCTCTGGTCGTGCAGCGCGGCCAGTTCGCCTACAATCTCGAATTCCCGCTGGACTAACCCGCGTGTCGAGCCTCGAGACCCTGGAGATGCAAGAGACCCCGCCGGCGACCGGCGCCCCGCCGTCGATCGGCGGCGACGTCGTGCGCCGCACCGTCGAGCGGCTGATCGCCCGCCACGGCGCGGCGCAGGCGGCGCGGATCGAGCTGGGGGTGGGGCAGGCGAGCGAGCGCTGGTGGCCGGAGGACGGCGACGCTGCCGCCTTCACCGCCCTCTGCGAGGAGGGCTTCCTCGCCGATCTCCAGGATCTGGAGCGCGATTTCGCCCGCCTCACGCGGGTCCTGGAGCAGGTCGACGGGCACCTCCACGAGGTGCGGCGCGAGCTGGCGACGCCGCTCGACCTCGACACCGGCCCCTTGAGCGTCCTCGAGCGCCGGCTGGGCGATGTCGACCTCCAGGCGCACGTCGACGACGACCTCTTCCGCTCGAAAGTCGCCTTCCTCTGCCTGCTCAACTTCCCCATGCACACCCTGCGGGAGCGGCTGGAGCACGGGGCCTCGTGGTCGCGGGAGGAGTGGTCGCGGTCGCGGATGATGGACCGCTTCGCCCTCCGCGTGCCGGCCGCCGTCATCCAGGAGAGCACGCGGGCGTCGATCGCCGCCGACCAGTACATCGCCGGCTACAACCTGCGGCTGGACCGCCTCGTCACGCCAGAGGGGGAGCGCCTCTTCCCCGAGGGCACGCGGCTCATCTCCCACTGGGGCCTGCGCGACGAGCTCGCCTCCCAGTACGCCGAGCCGGACGGGCTCGTCCGCCAGCGGACCATCCAGACGGTGATGGAGCGCATCGTCCGCCAGGAGATCCCGGCGGCGGTGATCGACAACCCGGAGCTGCTCTGGGAGCCGGCGGGCAATCAGGTGCGACCTTTGGAACGAGACGTAGCGCCCCCACCTGTGGGGGGCGCGGTTGGCGTGGTTGACGCCGCGCGCGAGCCGGACACCCGCTACGCCCACCTGCTCGCCATCTTCCACGAGGCGCAGAAGGTCGACCGCTACAGCCCGCTCGAGCCAACCTTCCCATTGCGCCGCTTCGAGCGCGACCGCCAGATCCCGGAGGGCGAGGTGGAGGATCTCCTGGTGTCGGTCCTCGCCGCGCCGGAGGTCCGGGACCTGGCGCGCGCCATCGCCGGCCGCCTCGGCCGGCCGCTCGAGCCCTTCGACATCTGGTACGCCGGCTTCAAGTCGCGCGCCGGCCGGAGCGAGGCCGAGCTCGACCGCGTGGTGGCGGCGAAATATCCGACCGTCGCCGCCTTCCAGAGCGCCCTGCCGGAGACCCTGGAGCGGCTGGGCTTCACGCCCGAAAAGGCGCGCTGGCTCGCCGACCGCATCGTCGTCGATCCCGCCCGCGGCGCCGGGCACGCCCTGCCGGCGGTGCGGCGCGAGGACCGCGTCCACCTGCGCACCCGCGTGCCGCGGGGCGGCATGGACTATAAGGGCTACAACATCGCCCTCCACGAGCTGGGGCACAACGTCGAGCAGGTCTTCTCGCTCCACGGGATCGATCACTGGTGGCTGGCGGGGGTGCCCAACAACGCGACCACCGAGGCCTTCGCCTTCGTCTTCCAGAACCGCGACCTGGAGCTCCTGGGGTTGCGCGCCCCGGGGCCGGAGGCGCGCCACGCCGAGGCCCTGGCGACGCTCTGGAACACCTACGAGATCGCCGGCGTGTCGCTCGTCGACATGCGGGTCTGGAGCTGGATGTACGCCCATCCGCGGGCGGCGCCGGCGGAGCTCCGCGAGGCGACGCTCGCCATCGCCCGCGAGGTGTGGAACCGCTGGTACGCGCCGCACTTCGGGGTGCGCGACTCGGAGCTCCTCGCCATCTACTCCCACATGATCGTCTACGGCCTCTACCTGCCGGACTACGCGCTCGGCCACCTCATCGCCTTCGAGGTGGCCGAGAAGGTGACTGGCCCGCGCTTCGGCGCCGAGGTCGAGCGCCTCGCCCGCCAGGGGCGCCTCACCCCCGACGCCTGGATGCACGGCGCGGTGGGAGGCCCAATCTCCGCCAGCGCCCTTTTGGCGGCCGCCCGCCGGGCGTTGGCGGCGCTGCCCTTCTGAAGTCGGCGTTCGCCGGTATTTTCGTCCGCCGAGCCGCCGGTCAGGCGTTTCGCCAGGATTTCGGGCCGATGGAGACGCGGATGGCGATGCAGCCGCTATTTCGGCGCGCCGTACGCACGACGGCCGTTAAAAAGCTGACAGCGGGCCGATTCCTGGGATTTCGGCGCAACGGCCGGAATTTCGGCGCTTCGTAGCGGCGGGAACCGTAATTTTCAGGATTTTGGTCGGGGCAAGCGTTGCCCCATGTGGGGCGGAGCTTGCCCATTTGGGGCAGCCTCTGCCCTTCTGGGGCAGGCCCTGCCCATTCGGGGCAAGCCTTGCCCCACTTCGGGCAGCCTCTGCCCTTCCGGGGCAAGCGTCGCCCTTCTGGGGCAGCCGTTGCCCTTTCGGGGCAGGCGTCGCCCCTGTTCGGGCAGGCGTGGCCCTTTCAGGGCAGTCGTCGCCCTTTCGGGGCAAGCGTTGCCCCGCTTCGGGCAAAGTGGCGGCAGCCCCGCCCAACCTGCTCCCTCCCCCCTTGTGGGGGAGGGGCTGGGGAAGGGGTTCTGCGCCGGGCAGACTCGCCGCCATCTCAAGGAACGGACTCTCGAACAGCTTACTCCAACGTCCGCCGAGCCTGAATCCTTCCCGCCTGTTCGGTGGCGCCGAGTCCCAGTTGACACCTTCCCCCCGCCGCTGGTAAACCGGGCCGTCGTTTTCTCGTAGACGTGAGGGTCGGGTGAGGTGTGCCCGCTCGCTTGAGGGAAGGAATCGCCATGAAGAGATTGACTCCCGTCCTCCTCGGCCTTCTGCTGGCCGCCGCTTCCCTCGCCGTGGCGGCGGATGCGCCGGTTGCCGGCGCTCCCCAGCCTCCCGCTCCAGCTCCCGTCCAGCCGCCAGGCCCACAGCCTCCCGTGCAGCCGCCGGCGCCGGCTCCCACCGAGAAGAAGGAAGCGCCCGCCGCCGAGAAACCGCCCGCCGCCGACGACAAGGAGGCCAAGAAGCCGGAGCCCTGGGACGTCAACAACCCTCCCGGGCCTTCGTCCGAGGTCGTGATCGACACCGACGAGGGCACCTGGATGAGCCTGGACGTCAGCCCGAAGGGGGACGAGATCGCCTTCGACCTCCTGGGCGACATCTACACGATCCCCATCGCCGGCGGCGAGGCCAAGGCTTTGACCCACAGCGTCGCCTGGGACATGCAGCCGCGCTTCAGCCCGGACGGCAAGCGCATCGCCTTCACCAGCGACCAGGGCGGCGGCGACAACGTCTGGGTCATGGACCGCGACGGCGCGAATCCGAAGGCGTTGACCAAGGAGACCTTCCGCCTGCTCAACAGCCCGGCGTGGACGCCGGACGGCGAGTACGTCGCCGCCCGCAAGCACTTCACCGCCCAGCGCTCGCTGGGCGCCGGCGAGGTCTGGCTCTACCACCGGGGCGGCGGCGACGGCCTCCAGATGACCAAGAAGGCCAACGACCAGAAGGACCTGGGCGAGCCCGCCTTCTCACCCGACGGCCGCTATCTCTACTACAGCCAGGACGTCACCCCGGGACCGGTCTTCGAGTACAACAAGGACCCCAACGGCGAGATCTTCGACATCCAGCGGCTGGACCGCGAGACCGGCAAGACCGAGCGCTTCGTCACCGGCGACGGCGGCGCCGTGCGGCCCACCCCCTCGCCGGACGGCAAGCTCCTCGCCTTCGTGCGGCGGGTGCGCGGCAAGAGCGTGCTCCACCTCCACGACGTCCGCTCCGGCGAGGACTGGCCGCTCTACGACGGTCTCGACCGCGACATGCAGGAGACCTGGTCGATCCACGGCCTCTACCCGGCGATGGCCTGGACCCCCGACTCGCGAGCGATCGTCTTTTGGGCCGGCGGCAGGATCCACCGCATCGACGTCGCCAGCCGCCAGGTCGCCGACATCCCCTTCCACGTCCGCTCGACCCGCAAGGTGACCACGGCGCTCCGCTTCCCGATCAAGGTCGCGCCGGACACCTTCGACGTCAAGATGCTGCGCTGGGTCGAGGTGTCGCCAAAGGGCGACCGCGTGGTCTACCAGGCCCTGGGCCACCTGTGGATGCGCCAGCTGCCGAACGGCACCCCGCGCCGCCTCACGCGGCAGAGCGACCACGTCGAGCTCTTCCCCTCCTTCTCGCGCGACGGCAAGTGGGTCGTCTACACCACCTGGGACGACCGCCGCCTGGGCACCGTGCGGGTGGTGTCGGCCGGCGGCGGCGAGGGGCGGGTGCTCACCGACCTGCCGGGCCACTACGTGGAGCCGGTCTTCACTCCCGACGGCAAGCAGGTCGTCTATCGCCGCATCGGCGGCGGCTTCATCCGCACGGCGGCGTGGTCGAACGACCTGGGCGTCTACCGGGTGCCGGCCGGCGGCGGCCACTCGACGCTGATCACGGAGGAGGGCAGCGGCCCGCACTTCGGCGCCGCCAGCGACCGCGTCTTCCTCTTGAAGGGCGACGAGGACCATCACCGCGAGCTGATCTCGATCGGCCTCGACGGCGCCCTGGAGCGCACCCACTGCAAGAGCGAGAACGCGAGCGAGTTCCGGGTCTCGCCCGACGGCCGCTGGGTCGCCTTCGTCGATCACTTCAACGCCTACGTCACCCCCTTCACCGCCACCGGCAAGGCGATCGACATAGGGCCGAAGACGACCGCGGTCCCCATCGCCAAGGTGACGCGCGACGCCGGCACCTACCTGCGCTGGTCGGGCGACTCGCGGTCGCTCCACTGGTCGCTCGGCCCCGAGCTCTACACCCGCGAGCTCAAGGACGCCTTCGCCTTCCTGGCCGGCGCGCCGGAGAAGCTGCCGGGGCCGCCGGAGAAAGGGCTGGCGATCGGCTTCTCGGCGAAGGCCGACGTCCCCACCGGCACGGTCGCCCTCGTCGGCGGCCGCATCGTGACGATGCGCGGCGACGAGGTGATCGAGGACGGCACCCTGGTCGTCGAAGGCAACCGCATCCGCGCCGTCGGACCGCGCAGCGCAGTCGCGGTGCCGGCCGGGGCGAAGGTGATCGACGCCAAGGGCAAGACGCTGATCCCCGGCCTCGTCGACGTCCACTGGCACGGCGCCTTCGGCACCGACGGCATCGTCCCGCAGGAGAACTGGGTCACCTACGCCACCCTGGGCTTCGGCGTCACCACCCTCCACGACCCGTCGAACGACACCGCCACCGTCTTCGCCGCCAGCGAGCTGGCGCGGGCCGGCCTCATCACCGCGCCGCGGATCTACTCGACCGGCACCATCCTCTACGGCGCCACCACCCCGTTCACCGCGGCGATCGACAACCTCGACGACGCCCGCGGCCACCTGCGCCGGATGAAGGCGGTGGGGGCGATCAGCGTCAAGAGCTACAACCAGCCGCGGCGCGAGCAGCGCCAGCAGGTCCTCGCCGCGGCGCGCGAGCTGGGGATGATGGTGGTGCCCGAGGGCGGCTCGCTCTTCGAGCACAACATGACGATGGTCGTCGACGGCCATACCGGCGTCGAGCACTCGCTCCCGGTGGCGCGGGTCTACAAGGACGTGCGCCAGCTGTGGAGCGGCACCAAGGTCGGCTACACGCCCACCCTCATCGTCGCCTACGGCGGCGTCTGGGGGGAGAACTACTGGTACGCCAAGACCCGGGTCTGGGAGGACCCGCGGCTCCTTTCTTTCGTGCCGCGCGAGATCGTCGACGAGCGGGCGCGGCGCCCGACGCTCGTCCCGGAGGACGAGTGGGGGCACCTCAACAGCACCCGTCTCGCCCACGATCTGGCCCAGGCGGGGGTGCACGTCAACCTCGGCGCCCACGGGCAGCGCGAGGGCCTGGGCGCCCACTGGGAGCTCTGGATGCTCGCCCAGGGTGGCATGACGCCGCTCGAAGCGCTGCGCTCGGCGACGCTGACCGGGGCGCAGTATCTGGGGATGGACGGCGACATCGGCTCGCTCGAGGCCGGCAAGCTCGCCGACCTGGTAGTCCTCGACAAGAATCCGCTCGAGGACATCCACAACTCGGAGAGCATCGACCTGGTGATCGCCAACGGCCGGATCTACGACGGCAAGGCGCTCGACGAGGTGGGCAATCACCCCCGGCGCCGCGAGCCGTTCTTCTGGCAGCGCCCGATGCCGGCCTTCTCGCCGCCGAAGCCATGACCGCTGGCCGCCTTGAGATAACCTACCCGCGTGGCCCCCCTAAGCGGTCGTCTGGGTAGCTCTCCTTATCGCATGGCGCTGGCCTATGCGGCCATGATCGCCGCCGCCATCTTGCTCTTCTTCTTCATCCGCGCCCGCGGCAGCTCGCTCGTCGCCCCCGCCCCCTCCGGCCCCGTCCAATTTGGATCCCACGCCGCCGGGCCGCAGGGCGACACCTTCCTGCACGTCCTCGTCGCCATGGTGGCGATCATCGTCACCGCCCGCCTCCTGGGCACGCTCTTCAAGTACCTGCGGCAGCCGCCGGTGATCGGCGAGGTGATCGCCGGCATCCTGCTCGGGCCTTCGCTCCTCGGCCGCGTGGCGCCTGCCGCTTTCAACTACCTGCTGCCGGCGTCCGTGGCGCCGTACCTGAGCGTGCTGGCGCAGGTCGGGGTCATCCTCTTCATGTTCCTGATCGGCCTGGAGCTCGACACCGCGAAGCTCCGCCACGGCACCCACGCCACCATCGCCATCTCCCACGCCAGCATCGTCGTCCCCTTTCTGCTCGGCTCGGCGCTCGCCCTGTGGATCTATCCCCAGCTCTCCTCGCGCGACGTCCCCTTCACCGTCTTCGCCCTCTTCATGGGAGTCTCGATGTCGGTGACGGCGTTCCCCGTCCTGGCGCGGATCCTCACCGACCGCGGCCTGCAGCGAACCCCGCTCGGGAGCATCGCGCTCACCTGCGCGGCGGTCGACGACGTCACCGCCTGGTGCCTCCTCGCCTTCGTCGTCAGCGTCGTCGAGGCGCGCATCGGCGGCGCCGCGCACACCGTCCTCCTCACCCTCGCCTACATCGTCTTCGTCTTCGTCGTCGTCCGACCGCTCATCGTCCGCCTGGCCCGCGCCGTCGACGCCAAGGGCCGCCTGACGCAGACGGCGACCTCGATCGTCCTCGTCGCCTTCCTGCTCTCCGCCCTCGCCACCGAGCTCATCGGCATCCACGCCATCTTCGGCGCCTTCCTCCTGGGCGTCGTCGTCCCCCACACCAGCCTCATCAGCCGCGAGCTCACCCACCGGCTCGAGGACCTGGTGGTCATCCTTCTGCTCCCCATCTTCTTCGCCTTCACCGGCATGCGGACCCAGATCGGCCTCGTCCAGGGCACTCGCCAGTGGCTGGTCTGCGGCGCCATCATGGCTGTCGCCTGCGCCGGCAAGTTCGGCGGCTCGCTGGCCGCCGCCCGCCTGACCGGCCTGCCCTGGCGCGAGTCGTCCGCCCTCGGCGTCCTCATGAACACCCGCGGCCTGATGGAGCTGATCGTGCTCAACATCGGACTGGACCTCCGGGTGCTGTCGCCGACCACCTTCGCCATGCTCGTCCTCATGGCGGTGGTGACCACCGTCATGACGGCGCCCATCCTCCACTTCCTGGAGAAAGGCTCGGAGGCCGCGACCTACGGCGCCGTCCCCGGGCTCGCCGAGGCCCCGGCGGCCGGTCCGGTCAGCGCGGAATAGCGGTCGGGGAGAAGAGGCCGGCGATCGTCGCCTGGATGCCGGCGGCGACTCCGCGGGGATCGGCGGCGCTGCGGATGGGCCGGCCGACGACGATGTAGTCGGCGCCGTTGGCGAACGCCTCCTCGACCGTCACCACCCGTTTTTGATCGTCCTCCGGGCGGTTCTCGACCGGCCGGATGCCGGGGGTGACGACGAGGAGCCGCGGACCGAGCTCGCGGCGCAGCTCGCGCGCCTCGAGGCCCGAGGAGACGACGCCGTCGCAGCCGATGGCGAGCGCCCTGCGGGCGCGGGAGAGGACGAGCCGGTGGATGTCGACCGCGAACCCCAGCTCTTCGATGTCGCGCTGATCGAGGCTGGTCAGGGCGGTGACGGCGAGGATCTTGACGTCGCCCTTCTCGGCGCATGCGGCCTCGAGGATGCGGTCGTTGCCGTGGACGGTGGTGAAGGTGATGGGGCGGGCGCGGAGCTGGCGCACCGCCGCGCGGACTGTCTCCGGGACGTCGAAGAGCTTGAGGTCGGCGAAGACCTTGTTGCCGCGCTCGAGGAGCCAGTCGACGAGCTCGAAGTAGCCGCCCGCCGTGAAGAGCTCGAGGCCGAGCTTGTAGAAGCAGACCGTCTCGCCCAGAGTCTCGACGAGCTTCCTCGCCGGCTCGGCGCCGGGGACGTCGAGGGCGAAGATCAACCGTTCGGCCGGCGGGATCGGCTTCGCGGAGAGGAGGTCAGACGCCATGCGGGAGCGCCAGTATAACACTCCGAGGCAGGGCTCCATTTGGCCTCGCTCCGCTCCTTCGGGGGCGCGCCCGAGATCGCCATACGCCTGCAGAAGTAGAAGG
>DATNKQ010000421.1:0-4205 GCA_035603315.1 Thermoanaerobaculia bacterium | reverse complement strand
AGACCTGGAATCGCAAGATCGAGGAGGCGCTCCTGGCGGTCGAGCTGGAGAAGACTTACAGCAAGCAGCAGATCCTCGCCCTCTACCTGAACCTCATGAACCTCGGGCACGGCAACTACGGCATCGAGGCGGCCTCCCGCTACTACTTCAAGAAGCCCGCCCGCGATTTGAACTTGGCCGAGGCGGCGATGCTCGCCGGCATCCTGCCGTCGCCCAGCCGCTACAGCCCCTACAACACCCCCGACCTCGTCCTCCACCAGCGCGACCGCGTGCTGCGGCGCATGCTGGAGGAGGGCTTCGTCACCGACGCGCAGTACCGGGCCGCCGTGGCGCAGCCGCTCCTGGTGGCCTCGCAGCAGCCGCAGGAGCTCTTCGCCCCCTACTTTGCCGAGGACGTGCGCAAGTACCTGGAGGCGACCTACGGCGTCACCTCCCTCTACGAGAGCGGCCTGCAGGTGCAGACGACGCTCGACCCGGCGATCCAGAACGCGGCCAAGAAGGCGGTACAGAAGGGCCTCCTGTGGCTCGATCACCGGCGCGGCTGGCGCGGTCCCATCGCCACCCTGCCCGTCAAGGAGCTCGAGCGCCAGGAGCTGCCGAGCTGGGGGCACGCGGCGGTGGTTCCCGGCCGCTGGTATCAGGGGATCGTGCTGGCGTCCGGCCGCACCACGGCGCGGGTGAAGATCGGCAAGGAGCTGCACGACCTCGACCGCCGCGGCTTCGCCTGGACCAACCGCCAGGAGCCCGCCACCCTGTTGAAGCCGGGCGACGTGGCCTGGTTCCGCCTCGGTCCTCCGGAGGAGAAGCCGGGGAAGGCCAAGGCGGCGGAGAAGAAGGAGGCCGAGAAGGCGGCGGCCAAGAAGGACGCCGGCGGCCTCGTCCTCTATCTGGAGCAGGAGCCGCGGATGGAGGCGGCGGCGGTGGTGCTGGAGTCGAAGACCGGAGCGGTGCGCGCCATGGTGGGCGGCTGGGACTTCGAGCGCAACAAGTTCAACCGTATCACCCAGGCCCGCCGCCAGGTGGGATCGGCCTTCAAGCCGTTCGTCTACGGCGCCGCCGTCGAGTCCGGCTGGACGCCCGCCGACACGCTGCTCGACGCCCCCACCTCGTTCATCGGCGCCGACGGCAAGCTCAGCTACCACCCGGAGAACTACTACCACAAGAACTACGGCATCGTGACCCTGCGCCGCGCCCTCGAGCAGTCGATCAACGTGCCGGCGGTCAAGCTCTACGAGCTGGTGGGGCCGCGGCGGGTGATCGACTTCGCCCACCGCTGCGGCATCGTCACCGAGCTGCCGCCCTATCCCAGCATCGCCTTGGGCGCCGCCGACCTCCTCCCCATCGAGATGGCCGCCGCCTACGCCGCGATCGCCAATCAGGGCACCCACATCGAGCCCTACTTGATCGACCGCATCACCACCCCCGACGGCCAGGTGCTGGAGCAGCACTTCCCCGCAGCCCGCACGGCCACCACCCCGCCCGTCGCCTACGTCCTCTCCCACATGATGGAGGGGGTCGTCGACCACGGCACCGCGCACGACATCGCCGACCTCGACATCGACATCGCCGGCAAGACGGGCACCACGGACGACTTCTCGGACGCCTGGTTCATCGGCTTCACGCCCCGCTACACCATCCTCACCTGGGTGGGCTACGACGTGAAGAAGTCGCTGGGCAACGGCATGAGCGGGGCGGTTGCCGCCCTGCCGATGTGGCGGACGATCGCCGAGGACGGCCTCGCCAACGGCTGGCTGCAGAAGGGCGAGCGCTTCACCGCGCCGCCGGGCGTAGTGATGAAGGACGTCGAGTACTACACCGGCCTCCTGCCCGGCTCCGGCAGCTTCCGCACCCAGCAGGAGGCCTTCGTGGCCGGCACCGAGCCCGACCGCCAGTACAACAACCGCTGGTCGACGATCACCAGCCTGCCCTGGTATCAGCAGCGCGCTTTCTACATCCCGAAGCAGGGCGAGGCGATGCCCAACGGCAGCCCCGCGGCGCCGCCCTCTCCCAACGCCCCCGAGGCCGGCGAGGGCGAAGGCGACGCCGGCGCCCAGAGCCCGCCCCCGTTCTAGTTGGGTTTCGTCCCCACCATTCCGTAATCCTGGAAACCGAAGAGCAGCTCGTCCAGGCGATCGCGCAGGCGGTTGACGCGGTCGGCCAGCGGCCGCTGCTCGGCGGGGAGCGGCGCGAGGTCGATCTCGGGAAGGCGCTCGGCATCGGGGAAGGGACGGAGGTCGAGGCGCTCGACAGGATCGAAGCCGGCGAGCTCGTAGAGGAGGCGCAGGCTGTCGGGGTGGACCGGCCGGAGGTGGGTGGGGTCGAGCCAGAAGTTGCGCGCCGCGACGACCACCGACAGCGGGTTCGGGGTTTCTAGGATCAACACGCCGCCGGGAAGCAGCGCCCGCCAGGCGAGGCGCACCAGGCGGTCCAGCGATTCCGGCGGCAGGTGCTCGATGACGTGGAAGGAGACGACGCCGCCGAGGCTGGCGGCGGGGACGGCGGCGAGGACTTCGAGGAGGTCGCCTTCCTCGGCCTCGAGGCCGCGCTGGCGGCAGAGCGCCACCATCCGCGCGCTGCTGTCGACCCCCGAGACTTGCACGCCGCGGCCCTGCAGCAGGGCGAGCGCCTCGCCGCGGCCGCACCCGAGATCGAGGACCCTCCCCTGCTTTTTCCCTTCGAAGTACGGGAGGTAGCGGGAGATGCGCTCGGCGATCTCCTCCTCGGTGCCGCGGTAACGACGCTCGAGCTCGAAGTAGGCGTGCTCTTGGCGGGCGCGGATGAGGGTATCGGCCGGCGGGGCGTCGACAGGCGGCGAGACTGCGATCGGCGGCGGGTCCTGTCGCGGTTCCGTGTCCCGCTCGACGGCACGAGCGGGAGCCCTCGGAACCGCGCCACCCGCCGGCTTTGGCGGTGCGTCCGGAATCGTTTCCTGATCGATGGCTTTGGATTCGAGGACAGCGAGGGAAGAACTGAGACTCGCTAGCAGGTTTCTGGCTTCGCGGCGATAGAGATCTAGCTTCTGGTCGACGCGGGAGAAGAGGGCGTCGTTGTGGTGCATCAGCTCGGTGATGCCTTCGAAGGCGAGGCCCTCCAGGTAGGCGAGGCGGTCGTTGTGGATGGCGCGCAGGTCTTCGCGCAGCTCTTCGCCGCGCTTCAGGTGCTCGAGGAGGATGAGGTTGAAGACCCTCTGGCGCTCCCAGAGGTCGTTCTGCGGCACCTTGACGAGCGGGCGGACGAGGCGCTTGACGGCGACCAGCAGGCGGCCCCAGAGGCCGCGATGGCTACGGACGGGGAACTCGCGGTCCCCCTTCCACAGCCAGCGCCAGTCGGCGAGGTCGCGGGTGGGCTCGCTCAGGAAATCGTCGAGGACGGGGTCGGGCCGCTCGCCGGTCGCGATGGCGGTCTGGCGCTCCGGCATGACGGGCCTGGCTGTCTACGCTTCCGGTACCACCGAGACGGTGACCTCGGCGATCACCTCGGGGTGCAGCTCGACGCGGACGGGATGGTCGCCGACGGTCTTGATCCCACCCTCGAGGTCGATCCGCCGGCGGTCGACGGTGAAGCCCTTCTTCTCCAGCATCTCGGCGACGTCGCCGGCGGTCACCGAGCCGTACAGGGTGTCGGTCTCGCCGACGCGCTTGGGGATGACGAGCTTCAAACCGGCGAGCTGGCCGGCGATGGCCGCCGCCGCCTCGCGCTCCTGGGCGTGGCGGGCGTCGATCTTGGCGCGCTGCTGCTCGAAGAGCTTGCTGTTGGCGCCGGTGGCCTCGAGCGCCAGCCCTTGGGGCAGCAGGTAGTTGCGGGCGTGGCCCGGCTTGACCTCGACCACCTGGCCGCGCTTGCCGAGGTGCCGCTGGTCGCTGAGCAGGATGACTCGCACGATAGAGGCCTCCTAGTCGGTGGTGAAGGGGATCAGCGCCAGGTGGCGCGCCCGCTTGATGGCCTGCTGCAGGAGGCGCTGGTGGCGGGCGCAGGTGCCGGAGATCCGCCGCGGCAGGATCTTGGAGCGCTCGGGGATGAACTGCTGCAGGAGCTTGACGTCCTTGAAATCGACGTAGTCGACCTTGTCGGCGCAGAACTTACAGACCTTGCGCCGGCGAAAGAAGACCTTCTTCGGCCTCGCCATGGTCTACTCCCCCCTTTCGGCGGCGCCTTCGTGGCGCTCGCGATCGACCGGCGGGGCCGGCGGGGCCGGCGTCGGAACG
>DATNKQ010000410.1:0-4600 GCA_035603315.1 Thermoanaerobaculia bacterium | reverse complement strand
TCAAACTCGCCCTGCGGGCTCAGACAGTTGCGCTCCGTCCTCGCTCGACCCCCGCCGTCCGACGCTACCGTTATCGTTGAGGCCCGAACAGGGTACGATCGGCAACCATGCTTCGATCCTCCGCCTGCACCCTGGCGTTCTCGTCGGTTCTTCTGCTCTGGGCTAGCTGCGCGAGCCGCGGCGGTTCCCCTCGCGACTTGCCGGTCCTGCAGGTGCCGGACCTGGCGGAGCGGGCTCTCCTTTTGCTCCTCGTCGATCGCCAGAAGTTCGAGGCGCTGGCGGTCACGGAGGGCTTGAAGGGCGGTCCGGAGCTGCGGGAAGAGCTGGCTGTCTCGCTCGGCAGGATCCCGGACCCGCAGGGGCGGCCGGCGCTCGAAGGGCTGTTGATCGACGACGAGGCTATCGTGCGGCGGGCCGCCGCCTTCTCCCTCGGTGTGCTGGGCGACAAGGAGGCGGTGCCGGCTCTTTTCCGGGCGGCGACTGACCGCGACCGCGAGACCGGCGTCCTGGCGGTCGAGGCGCTGGGCAAGCTCGGGGCGCCGGTCGTGGACGTCGCGGAGTCGCTGCTGCCGCTGCCGGAGGAGGAGCGCTGGGCGCGCCTCCTTCCTCACCTCTTCCGCTTCAAGGAAGAGGCCAAGATCCCGCTGGCGGAGCACGGCTTGCGGGTCGCCGACCCCGAGCTGCACTTCCGCGCCGCCTACGCGCTCGCCCGCGATCCCCTCCCCGACGCCGCGCCGCTGCTGCGGAACCTGCTCGCCGACCCCGATCCGCGGGTGCGCGGCTGGGCCGCCCGCGGGCTGGGCGAGGTGGGCGGCGGCGACGACCTGCCGCGGCTGCGGCCGCTGCTCGACGACGCCGAGACGGGACCGGTCGTGCAGGCCCTGCGCGCCGCGGCGCGGCTCCTGGACCGGGGGCCGGGCGGAAAGCTGAAACCTCCTCCCGCTCCGCCGGCGGACTGGGAGGCGAGGCTGGCGACTCTGGTGTCCGATGCGCGGCCGGGGGTGAAAGTGACCGCTCTCGAGGCCGCCGGCGCCTGGCCGCTGGCGGCGCCTGGAGCCCTGGGCGCCGCTCTCGTCAAGCGGGCCACGGCGGGGGCCGGCCGCGAGCGCAGCGTCGCTGTCGCCGCCCTCGCCCGAGCTGGGCATCCGCGGGCGCTGGAGATCGCGAACCTGGCAGCCGGCGCTGCCGACGTAGACGTGCGGGCGCACGCGGCGGAGGCCGCCGGCCGGCTGCGGGCTTCCGACATCCTCACCCGACTCGCCGGGGACGTCGCTCCGCTCGTGAGGGAGACCGTGCTGGGAGAGCGCCTGGAAATGGCCGACGCCAAGGCGGCTCCCGACCTGGCGCTGGCCGGCCTGGCGGACGCCGACGAAGGGGTGCGCGCCGGCGCCTTCGATTGGCTGGAGACTCATCCCGCGGTACCGCTCGAAACGCTCCAGCCGGCGTTGCTCAAGGCCCTCGCCGACCGCACCGTCGAGTCGGGGCTCTCGGCGGTCAAGGCCCTCGCCGCCCGCGCCCTCGCCCAGCCGCTCGAGCGCGGCGCCATCGTCGCCCTGCTCGAGAAAGTCGCCGCCTCCGCCCCCTGGGCCATCCGCCAGCAGGCGGCCGCGAGCCTGGTCAAGCTAGGGCGGCCGCGGCCTGCTTTGGAGGGGGTCGGGGCGGCCGAGGCCAAGCCGGCCGAGCTCTACCGGGAGCTGGTGCAGCGGACCCGCCGGCCGCGGCGGGTCGAGATGCGCACCAGCCGAGGCACGCTCACCCTCCGCCTCGACTGCCCCGACGCGCCGCTGACCTGCCTCAACTTCCTCGACCTCGCCGGCCAGCGCTTCTACGACGGCCTCACCTTCCATCGCGTCGTTCCCGACTTCGTGGTGCAGGGCGGCGATCCCCGCGGCGACGGCTTCGGCGGCCCGGGCTACGCCATCCGCGACGAGATCAATCGCCGGCGCTACGCCCGCGGGGTGGTCGGCATGGCGCTCGCCGGCCCGGACACCGGCGGCAGCCAGTTCTTCATCACCCTCTCGTCCCAGCCGCATCTCGACGGCGGCTACACGGTCTTCGGGGAGGTGGTCGCCGGCGAGGAGGTGCTCGACCGCATCCAAGCGGGCGACCGGATCGAGAACGTCATCGAGGTGCAGTAGACTTCGCTGCATGCGAGCTCATGGACCCATCCTGGCGGCTGCGGCCCTGGTGGGCGTCTGCCTCGGAGGCTGCACCGGCACTCCGTACCCCGCGACCCCCCGTGCGGCAAAGCCCGCGGCCACGGCGACCGCCGGCCCCAAGGGCGAGAAGCCGGTCCTGCTGGGACGGATTACCCGCCAGCAGGTCGAGACGGCGGTGCCGGAGTGGGTGCAGACGGAGGTGGAGTCGACCCCTGACCGCGCGGCGGAGCAGTCGCTCGCCACGGTCGCCCCGCAGGCGGAGGTGACCGTCTACCTGGGGACCTGGTGCAGCGACAGCCGGCGGGAGGTCTCGCGGCTGTGGCGTGTGCTCGATGACCTGGGTGGCACGGTGCCGTTCGAGATCTCCTACATCGGCGTCGACCGCGAGAAGAAGGAGCCGGCGGACCTGGTCGCCGGCAGCGGGCTGCGCTTCGTCCCGACCCTGATCGTGCGCCGCGGCGGCCGCGAGGTGGGCCGCATCGTCGAGAGCTCTCCCCACGGCGTCGAGCAGGATCTCCTGGCGCTCCTGACCGGCTCCGCCCAGGGTCTGGTGACGGGGAAAGAGGAGCTGCTCCAAGGGCAGAAGCCCTAGCCCGCGGCCTGCGCCATGCTTGCCGGTCTCGGCTGGTCGCTCCAGCTCCTCGCCCTGGTGATCGTCGGCACCGCCCTCCTCATCGGCCTCTTCTACGGCGCGCCGCGGACCGAGCTGGCGGTGGCCGCCTTCGGCGCCGGCCTCTTCCTGGTCGGCCGCTGGCTCTCGGGGCGGAGCGGCTGATTCCGCCTCGCGGGCTCCAATTCATCATCTCTGCAACCTTGGCCAGGACCTTGCGTAACCATCCATGACGAGGGGGACGGAGCAACCGACGGATGAAGAGCTGGTTGCGGCCGTTCTCAGCGGCGACCGGGACCGTTTCGGCGACCTCATCGACCGCTACCAGGGGCGCCTGGTCAACTACCTGTTCCGGCTGTTGCGCAATGCCGACGATGCCCACGACATGGCGCAGGAGGTCTTCGTCAAGGTGTACCAGGTCCTCGATCGCTACGACCCGCAGTACAAGTTCTCCACCTGGCTCTTCCGGGTGGCGCAGAACGCGGCGATCGACCAGATCCGCAGGCGCCGTCTCAAGCTCGTCTCTCTCCACCAGGAAGACCCCGAGGGCGAATCGCGGGATTGGGACCTCCCGGCTCCCGAGCGCGGACCTTACGGCGAGCTGCGGAACCGCGAGCGCGGGGACGCCATCCAGGAGGCGATCGACGGTCTGCCCTGGGAGTACCGCGAGCTCATCCTCATGCGGCACACCGCCGAGCTCGCCTACGAGGAGATCGCGCGCTTGAAGGGGATGCCGCTCGGCACGGTCAAGAACAAGCTGTTCCGCGGACGCCAGATGCTCAAGGAGAAGCTCCGGGACTTCGTCGGCGAGTAGAAGAGGAACGCAAATGAACCAGCCCGACCACTCGATCTTCCGCGAATGGCTCAACTTAGAGGTCGACGGCCAGCTCCCCGACGAGCGGCGAGCCCGGCTGGAGGATCACCTCTCCTCCTGTCAGGAGTGCCAGGACGAGCGCCGGGACCTCCTGCGGGTGCACCGCATCCTCGAAAGGGGCCGGCTGCCGGTGCGGGCGGACTTCCGCCAGAGCGTCCTCGCCGCCCTGCCGCCCACCGGGTGGGAGGCGCGCCATCCGCGCGCCTGGCGGTTCCCCGCCGCGGTGCTCGTGCTGCTCGGCGGCGCGGCGGTCGGCCTGCTGAGCGTGGCGCACTCGGCGGCGGGCGGCGGCGGCAGGGGCGGCTCCGCGATCCTCGGCGCACTCCTGGCGATCGGCGGCCTCTTCCGCGCCACCCTCCTAGCCGGCTTCGGCCTCCTCAACGCCTCGTGGAAGGGGTTCGGCCTGGTCGCCGGCGACCTCTTCGCCTCCCCCTTGACCATCGGGGCCTTCGGCCTTCTGGTGGTCTGCCTCAACCTGCTGCTGTTCTCGCTCCTGCGCCGCAAGCGCCCCGTCGCCGCCGAGGCTTCCCGGCGAACGCCCGGAAACGGCTCGCGCCTCGGTTAGAACGTCACCGGATGACGCCCGGAGGCGCCCCCATGCGGTAGATTTACCCGCGTGTATTGGCTCGCCTTCCTCCTTCTCCTCGCCGGTCCTCCCGTTCCCGGCCGCGCCGCGGCGGGACATGGGGTGGCGCTCAAGCTGGAGGCGGGAAGCATCGCCCGACACCAACTGGTCGCCATCGGCCGCGACCTCGTCGTCGCCGGCGAGGCGCTCGCCGACGTCGCCGCTCTCCAGGGCTCCATCGAGATCTCCGGCCACGTCGCCGGCGACGTCGTCATCCTGGGGGGCAACGCGCGCCTGCAGGCGACCGCGCGGGTCGACGGCGACGTCTTCGTCCTCGGCGGCGAGATCGACGCCTCCCCGGGCGCCCACATCGGCGGCCGCTCGGTCTCCTA
>DATNKQ010000403.1:0-5124 GCA_035603315.1 Thermoanaerobaculia bacterium | reverse complement strand
CACCGCCTCCTTGAGCGGCGCGGTCAACGGATCTTCCACGGGCGGGATGGTAGCAGCAAGGGGACGCGGCCCTCTGCCGGCGCGCGCGCGCACCACGCTCCTTGGAGGCGCGGCAAGCGTATCCATTTCAAGACGAGGATTCTCTAATCCGCAACCTAGAGGAGACAATCATGAGCAAGCGTCTGGCCTTGATCCTGTGCATCCTGTCGATGTTCGTCCTGCCGGCGGCCTTCGCGGAGCAGCCGCCGGCCGCGCCGGCAAGCGGTCCCGCGGCGGCCACGCCGACGGCAGATGCCTTCCTCGCCTCTCTCGGCAGCCTCACCGGATCTCCCTTCGACAGCGCCCGTCCGGCCTGCAACGACACCTTCTGCAGCCAGCAGAAGGACGAGGCGTGCGCCGCCCAGTGCGCGCCCGGCCCGCACACCCTGATCTGCAAGGAGAACACCTGCCTCACCCTCTGCAAGTGCATCTGAGCGGCGGCTAGCGCCCGGCTTCCTGCTCTCCTCCTCCCTCTGCCCCCCGCCATCCGGCGCCGCCGCCGGGTGCGGGGAGCGGCAGATCCGTGGGAAGATCGGGGCATGAGCGAAGACCGGGAGGCCGGCGGGCGAGCGCCCCGCCCCTGGCAGGTGCTGTGCGTCTCGGCTGCCACCGCCCCCGCGCTGGAGGCCGCGACCGACCGCCTGGTGGAGCGCCTGCGCCGGCGTCCGGAGGAGGGGCTGGCGGACCTCGCTTGGGACCTGCAGGAGGCCGAAACCAAGACCGGAGACATCGGCGAGCACCGGCGAGCCCTGGTCTGCAACGGCCGCGAGGACGCCCTCGCCGCCCTCGCCGCCCGCGACCCGCGGCGGGTCCTGGGGGCTGTCTCCTCCCGCCGCGACCGCCCCGTCGCCTTCCTCTTCTCGGGGCTGGGAGAGCAGTATCCCGGCATGGCGCGCGGCCTCTACGAGGCCGAGCCGGTCTTCCGCCGCGAGCTCGACCGCGCCGCCACCCTGCTCGAGCCCCACCTCGGCCTCGACCTCCGGACCCTGCTCTTTCCGGCGGCGCCGGCCGCCGCCTCGACTCCCGCGCCGGCCTCCGGCGCCGCCGGTGGGTCGCGCCCCAAGCTCGACCTCAAGGCGATGCTCGGCCGCGGGGCCGCCGCCGCCCCCGCGCCTCTCGGCCCTCTGGAACGGACCGCCATCCTGCAGCCGGCCTTCTTCGCCATCGAGCACGCCCTCGGCCGCCTGTGGATGGAGTGGGGGATCGCGGCGCGGGGGATGATCGGCTACAGCCTGGGCGAGTACGTGGCCGCCTGCCTGGCCGGCGTGCTGTCGCTCCCCGACGCCCTCCGCCTGGTGGCGGAGCGTGCGCGGCTGGTGGACGAGCTTCCCCCGGGAGCCATGCTCGCCGTCCCCTTCACGGAAGAGGAGCTGCGGCCGCTGATCGCAAGCACGGGCGGGGAGGCCGAGCTTTCCATCGCCGTTCTCAACGGCGTGAAGACCACCGTCGTCGCCGGCCCCCTCCCGGCGGTGGCGGAGCTCGAGGGCCGGCTGACGGCCCAGGGTCTGGCCTGCCGGCGCCTGCGCACCACCCACGCCTTCCACTCCACGATGATGCGCCCCGTCGCCGAGCGGCTGACGGCCCTCGCCCGGCAGGTGGAGCTCCATCCACCGGAGCGGCCGTACGTGTCGAACGTCTCCGGCACCTGGATCACTCCCCAGCAGGCGACCGATCCCGGATACTGGGCCGAGCACCTCTGCCGCACCGTGCGCTTCGCGGACGGCATCGCCGTCCTGTGGCAGGAGCCCGAGCGCGTGCTGCTGGAGATCGGCCCCGGCCAGAGCCTCTCGGCGCTCGCCCTGCAGCACCCGGCGAGCGCCGGCGCCGCCGATCCCGTCGCCCTGCCCTCGCTCCCCGCGGCCTACGAGCGGCGTCCCGACCAGGAGCTGCTGCTCGACACCCTGGCCAAGCTCTGGCTCGCCGGCGTGGCGATCGACTGGCGCGCCTTCCACGCCCGCGGCGAGCGGCGGTCGCCTTGAAGGCGCTCCGTATGGACGACCTCGTGCTCCTCGATGAGCGCGAAGCGGTCCACAAGCACTTCGACCTCAAAAACTACGTAGTCCTCAACCGCTCGCTCGCCCTCTTCGGGCTCTTCGCCGCCGTCGGGTTGATCGCCGGCGTGGTCGACCGCGCGCCCCTGCGCGGCGCCCTCGCCCTCGTCGGCCTGCTGCTGGTGGTGGCCTTCTTCGCCTTCTCGGAGGCCGACCTCTTCGCCCGCCACTTCCGCCACCTCTCGATCCTCTTCCTCCTCCTCGAGCTTCTCCTCCTCGTCGTCTCGGTGCGCGACTCGCACGCCGCCGTGGTGCTCGCCGGCTTCGCCTTCCCGCTCGCTCTCCTAGTGCTGCGGCTGCGGGTCTCCGAGTACCTGCTTCTGGCGGTCGCCTTCTGGATCGCCACCGCGCTCTGCCTCTACCGCCAGATGCCGGCCTCGGGACAGCTCCCGCTGCGGACTTTCGTCACGGCGTCGGTCTGGATCGCCGCGATGGTGGCCGCCGCCGCCGGGCTGGCGGCGCGCCAGCGGCAGGCCTTCCTGCTCGACTGGCGGCGCGAGCACTCGCGGAGCCGCGAGCGGCTGCGCATGCGCGAGGAGATCGACTACGCGCGGCGGATCCAGGTCGCCATGCTGCCGCAGGCCCCCCCCGACCTGCCCTGGATCGAGCTCGCCGCCTTCTCGCTGCCGGCGACCGAGGTGGGCGGCGACTACTACGACTATTTTCAGCTCTCGCCGTCGCGCCTGGCGGTGGTGATCGGCGACGTCGCCGGCCACGGCCTGGCGAGCGGCCTCCTCCTCTCGGGGGTGCGGAGCTGCCTCTACCTCCTGGCCGACGAGCTGGGGAACCCGGTGGGCGTACTGGGGCGGCTGGACCGCATGGTCCGCCAGACGACCGAACGGCGCACTTTCGTCACCCTGCTGTGCACGGTGCTCGACGGCGAGGCGGGGACCCTGACTCTGGCGACCGCCGGCCATCCGCCGCTGCTCCACTTCTCGGCCCGCGAGCGCCGGCTGGAAGAGGTGGGCCAGGGAGCGCCGCCGCTCGGCACTTGGCTCAAGGCCACCTACCGCCAGGAGACGCGGCCGCTGGCGCGCGGCGACCTCCTCGTCCTCTACAGCGACGGCCTGCCGGAGGCCCGCGACCACCTCGGGCGGGATTATGGCGAGGAGCGCTTCCGGCGGGTCCTCGAGCGCGTTCCGCCGGGCAGCAGCGCCCGGCTTGTCTGCGAAGCCGTGCGCGAGGACCTGGCGAATTTCAAGGGGGACGCCGAGCAGCTGGACGACATCACGATCGTGGTGGCGAGGATGCGCTGAGGCGACGGCGGCCGCTGAGATAGGATCGCGGCGCTGAAGCCCGATCCGGCTCCCCAAGTGACGCCGGCGAGAACCCAATCGCTTCCGCTCGACAGGAGTCCACGATGAGAGGGACGCTCCGATCCCTGACCTGGCTGACGTTCGCGCTCGCCCTTCCTCTTGCCGCCGAGGAGGCCGCCGGCCCCTACGCCCCCGACCGCGTGAAGCCGGGGAGCGTCGAGAAGATCCGCGAGTACACGACGGCGCCGGAGTTCCTCCCCGAGTCGGTCGCCTACCTGCCGGACTCGGACTCGGTGCCGTCGCCGCAGGAGGTCCTGGGGCACCTGGTGGGGGCGCCGGACGAGCTGTCGCGCTGCGCCGACGTCTACGGCTACTTCCGCCGCCTGGCGGCGGCCAGCGACCGCGTGCAGGTGCGGACGATCGGCACCAGCGAGGAGGGCCGCGAGATCCTCCTGGCGGTGATCTCCGACGCCGCCAACCTGCGCGACCTCGACCGCTTCCGCGACCTGAACGCGCGCCTCGCCGATCCGCGGCGGACGACGCGCGAGGAGGCCCGGGCGCTCGCCGCCGAGGGCAAGGTCGTCTACTACCTGACCGGCGGCATCCACTCCGGCGAGACCGGCAGCCCCGAGATGCTGATGGAGCTCGCCTACCGCCTGGCGGTCTCCGAGCGGCCGGAGATCCGCGCCATCCGCGAGAACGCCATCGTCCTCATCACCCCGGTGACCGAGCCCGACGGCCGCGACCGCCAGGTGGACTGGTACTACCGGCACCTGCGCGGCAGGGACCTGCCGTGGGACGACCTCCGCGAGTTCCTGACGCCCCCCTACTGGGGCCACTACGCCTACCACGACGACAACCGCGACGGCATGCAGCGCGCCCTCGCCCTCTCGCGGGCGATCGACGACACCTTCTTCACCTTCTATCCGCAGGTGATGCACGACCTCCACGAGTCGATCCCGCTCCTCTACATCATGACCGGCTACGGTCCCTACAACAGCGCCATCGATCCGGTGACCGTCGCCGAGTGGACGCAGCTCGCGCAGCACGAGGTGGGGGCGCTCGAGGCGATGGGCCTGCCGGGGGTGTGGACCTGGGGTTTCTTCGACGGCTGGTGGCCCGGCTACATGATCTCGGTGGCGCACCTCCACAACTCGGTGGGGCGCTTCTACGAGACCTTCGGCAACGGCTCGGCGGGCACCTTCGAGCGCAAGCTCGCCGACTCCAAGTTCGCCGGCAAGGCGGTCACCGAGAAGCAGTGGTACCGCACCTGGCCGCCGCAGAAGAAGCTGCGTTGGTCGCTGCGCGACAACACCAACTACATGGAGGCCGGGGTGCTCTCCGGGCTCGAGTACGTGGCGCTGCACCGCCGGGAGCTGCTGTTCGACTTCTGGACCAAGGGGAACCGCTCGCTCGAGAAGGGACGGACCGAGGCTCCGTACGCCTGGGTCTTCCCGCCGGCGCAGCGCGATCCCGGGCGCCTCGCCTATCTGATCGAGCAGCTCCGCGCCCAGCACGTCGAGGTCCATCGCCTGACCGCCGAGGTCCGGCTCGGCGCCCGGAGCTACCCGGCGGGGAGCTACCTGGTGCGCATGGACCAGCCCTACCGCAACGCGGCAGTCAGCCTCTTGGAGATCCAGAAGTTCCCCGAGGACGAGCCCAATCCCCCCTACGACGACGTGGCCTGGACCTGGCCGCTCCTCTACGGTGTCCAGGGGAGCCGCATCGACGACCGCGCGGCGCTCGACTGGCCGGCCGAGCCGGTGACCGCCGCGGTC
>DATNKQ010000402.1:0-5239 GCA_035603315.1 Thermoanaerobaculia bacterium | reverse complement strand
AGCCCCGCCCCTACATAAAAAGAATGAACTGTCCGCCCGGCGCGTACAGCGCGCCCTACAGGTCCGCGCCGACCGCTTCACCGATCGTCTGGAATCCATCCGCGTCCATCCGCGCCAGCAGCTCGCGGTTGATCCGCCGCGCCAGCCCCGGTCCCTGGTAGACGAGGGCGGTGTAGACCTGGACGAGCGAGGCGCCGGCGCGGATGCGCCGGTAGGCCTCGGCCCCGGAGCCGACGCCGCCGACGCTGATGAGCATGGCCCTGCCGCGGAGCCGCGCGGCGATGGCGCGGCAGACCCGGAAGCTCTTCTCCTGGAGCACCCGGCCGGAGAGGCCGCCGAAGTCGCGGGCCCCCGGCAGCAGCGCGTAGTCGGTCGTCGTGTTGGTGGCGATGATCCCCGCCGCGCCGGCTTCGGCCGCGGCCTCTGCGAGGTCGGCCGCCGCCTCGGGCTCGAGGTCGGGCGAGAGCTTGACGAGGACGGGCTTCTTTGTGATGCCAACGGCCATCCCCAGCACCGCGCGAAGGAAAGTCTCGTTCTGTAGGTCGCGCAGCCCCGGCGTGTTCGGCGAGGAGAGGTTGATCGCCAGGTAGTCGCAGAGGCCGGCCAGGCCGCGGACGAGGGTCTCGTAGTCGGCCAGGGCCTCCTCCGGCGCCGTCGTCCGGTTCTTGCCGATGTTGACGCCCAGGGGGAGGGGCGCGGGGCGGAGGCGGACGAGGCGGCGTTGGAGCGCCGCCATCCCGGCGTTGTTGAAGCCCATCGAGTTCTGCAGGCTCTCGGCTTCCGGGAAGCGGAAGAGGCGCGGCCGCGGGTTGCCCGCCTGGGGGAGGGGAGTGACCGTCCCCACCTCGGTGTGGCCGAACCCCAGGGCCGGCATGGCGCGGACGGCCAGGGCGTCCTTGTCGAAGCCGGCAGCGAGCCCCACGGGGCTCGCCAGCTCGCGGCCGAGGAGCGTCTGGCGGAGGCGCGGGTCGTCCACCGGCCGGCAGCGGGCCAGAGCCGCCGCGAGGCCCGGCACGCCGGCCGCGATCCGCAGGGCCGCCATGCCGAGGCCGTGGCTGGTCTCGGGCTCGAGCTGGAGGAGCAGCCGCCGGAGGAGCGGGTAGCCGAAGGTGGCGGCGGGCATGGGCGGGGGCATTGTGCTATAGTTTGCCCGTCAAATCCCTGGCAGCAGGGCACTTGTTGCCGGGAAAGGCACATAGGCACGGACTGTGAGCGCCAGGGCGCCGGACACGACGGAAGTTCGAATCTTTGGCGCGCAGTACCACGTCCGTGGGAGCGACGACAGCGGGTACCTCCAGGAGCTCGCCGATCTCGTGGACGGCAGGATGCGCGAGGTCGCCCAGCACGTGACGACGGCCGATACGGCCCGCATCGCGATCCTGGCGGCGCTCAATCTGGCGGACGAACTGTTCCGAACGCGGAAACGACAGGAAGGGGAACGGGTCGAGATCAAGGAGAAGGTGGCGGGGCTCGCCGAGGAGTTGACGAATGCTCTGGGCGGTTGAAGAGGCGGCGCGCCATCTCGCGAGATATGATGGAAAACGCTTTTGCATCCCCTGTGCGGTTCGTGATGGGTCACTCGATTGTAGAACCAACATTCATCCCACGGGAGTCTTCTACGCACGTGGCCCGTGCCTGCCTCGCGATCGCGAGATCGACGAGGACGCTAACGGCTCGTGGAGCGGACACCCACCTGGAGCGTTTAAGGTTCTAAACGCACACCCGCACGGCCGCGCGGGGGATGTAGTTTAACCTTCTCTCTCTGGAGAACTCTCCCGATCCGCCCGGACCCCCCTGTCGCGTGCAGGGGGTAGACCGGTGAAGACCCAAATCGTGCTGGCCGCGGCCATCGTCATCGCCGCGGTCCTGGTGCCGCTCTTCTGGTGGTTCGCGTTGCGCCGCCAGGGGCAGCGCGTCCTCGCGGACGCCCAGGGGCAGGCGGCGAAGGCGCTGGAGGAGGCCGGGCGCCAGGGCGAGAACCGCCTCCGCGAGGCCGATATCGCGGTCAAGGAGAAGCTCCTGCAGGCGCGGAGCGACCTCGAGGCCGCCTCCCGCAAGCGCCGCGCCGAGCTCGAGGCCTCGGAGCGGCGCCTCACCCAGAAGGAAGACACCCTGGAC
The DNA here is from genome assembly GCA_035603315.1 of Thermoanaerobaculia bacterium. GTDB lineage: Bacteria > Acidobacteriota > Thermoanaerobaculia > Multivoradales > UBA5704 > DATNKQ01. The sequence continues at coordinate 3,121 of DATNKQ010000402.1, read as the reverse complement.
AAGCGGCTCGACGAGCTCATCTCTCGCGAGCGCGAGGTGGGCCAGAAGGACAAGTCGGTCGCCGCCCGCGAGAAGACCCTCGACGAGGGGGAGGAGGAGCTCGCCTCCATGCTCGCCCTGGAGCGCGAGAAGCTCGAGCAGATCGCCGGCCTGACCGCCCAGCAGGCCAAAGACGAGCTCGTCCACGGTCTCGAGAACGACGCCCGCATCGAGGCCGCCCACATCGTCAAGCGGATCGAGGACGAGGCCCGCGAGCAGGGGCACAAGCAGGCGCAGCGGATCATCGGCATGGCGGTCCAGCGCTCGGCCTCCGACTACGTCTCGGAGACGACCGTCTCGGTCGTCATGCTGCCGAGCGACGAGATGAAGGGGCGGATCATCGGCCGCGAGGGGCGCAACATCCGCGCCCTGGAGATGGCAACCGGCGTCGACCTGATCGTCGACGACACCCCCGAGGCGGTCATCCTCTCGGGCTTCGATCCCTTCCGGCGCGAGGTCGCCCGCGTGGCCCTGGAGCGGCTCATCACCGACGGCCGCATCCACCCCGCCCGCATCGAGGAGGTGGTCGAGAAGGTCAAGGCCGAGTTCGACCAGAAGATCGTGCAGGAGGGGGAGGCGGCGCTCCTCGAGCTCGCCATCCCCGGCCTCCACCCCGAGCTCGTCCGCCTCCTCGGGCGCCTGCGCTTCCGCACCTCCTACGGCCAGAACGTCCTCCAGCACAGCCGCGAGGTCGCCTTCCTGGCCGGCACCATGGCCGCCGAGCTCAAGGCCAACGTGCAGGTGGCGCGGCGGGGCGGCATCCTGCACGACATCGGCAAGGCCATCGACCGCGAGATGGACGGCACCCACCTGCAGATCGGCATCGACCTGCTGCGCAAGTACGGGGAGACCGAGGAGGTCGTGCACGCCATGGCCTGCCACCACGGCGACTACGATCCGCAGACCGTCGAGGCGGTCCTCGTCACCGCCGCCGACGCGCTCTCCGCAGCCCGGCCCGGCGCCCGCCGCGAGATCCTGGAGACCTACGTCAAGCGGCTGGAGAAGCTGGAGGAGATCGCCTCCGCCTTCAAGGGGGTGCAGAAGACCTTCGCCATCCAGGCGGGGCGCGAGGTGCGCATCATCGTCGACAGCGGCAAGATCAGCGACGAGCAGGCGCTCTGGCTGTCCAAGGACATCGCGAGGAAGATCGAGGGCGAGCTGACCTACCCGGGCCAGATCAAGGTGACGGTCATCCGCGAGACGCGCTCGATCGAGTTCGCCCGCTGATGAAGCTCCTCTTCGTCGGCGACGTCGTCGGCAAGCCGGGACGGCGGGCGGTTCAGGCCCTCCTGCCGGGGCTGATCGACCGCCTGCGGATCGACTACGTGGTGGTCAACGTCGAGAACTCGGCCGGCGGCTTCGGGGTGACCCCGGAGGTCCTGGGCGAGCTCGACGAGCTGCCCATCGACTGCTTCACGACCGGCAACCATGTCTGGGACAAGAAGGAGGGGGTGGAGCTGCTCGACCGCGAGCCGCGCCTCCTGCGCCCCGCCAACTATCCGCAGGGCAATCCCGGCAAGGGGCTTCACCTGGGCGAGACGGCGGGGGGCATCCCCGTCGCCACCATGAACCTCGAGGGCCGGGTCTTCATGAACAGCCTGGAGTCGCCCTTCGTCGTCGCCGACCGCCTGCTGGCCGGGCTCGATCCCAAGTACAAGGTCGTCCTCGTCGACTTCCATGCCGACGCCACCAGCGAGAAGCAGGCGCTGGCCTTCTACCTGGACGGCCGGGTGAGCGCCGTCCTCGGCACCCACACCCACGTCCCCACCGCCGACGAGCGGGTGCTCGCCAAGGGCACCGCCCTGCAGACCGACGTCGGCATGACCGGCCCCTACGAGTCGATCATCGGCATGCGGGTGGACAAGGTCTTGAAGCGCTTCCTGCTGCAGACCCCGGCGCCCTTCGAGGTCGCCAAGCGCGACGTCCGCCTGGCCGCCGCCCTCTTGGACGTCGACGAGGCGACGGGCAAGGCGCGCGGCATCGAACGCCTGCTCCTGCCCTACGAGGCGGCCTGACGTGGCGGCCGAAGATCCCAACCGGGACCTGGGGTTCGGCACCGTGGTGGCCGGCGAGAGCGGCCGCCGCCTGCTCAACCGCGACGGCAGCTTCAACGTCCGCCGCGACGGTCTGAACTTCCTCAAGTCGTGGAGCCCCTACCAGTTCCTGCTCACCGTCTCCTGGCCGCGCTTCCTCGGCCTGGTGGTCGCCGCCTACCTGCTGATCAATCTGGTCTTCGGGGCCGCCTACTTCGCCTGCGGCCCGGGGGCGCTCGACGGCACCGCCGGGATGAGCGACGGAGAGCGCTTCCTGGCGGGCTGCTTCTTCAGCGTCCAGACCTTCGCCACCATCGGCTACGGCCGCGTCTCGCCGCTGGGGATCGCCCCCAATTTGATCGTCATCCTCGAGTCGCTGGTCGGTCTGCTCGGCTTCGCCCTGGCCACCGGCATCCTCTTTGCCCGCTTCTCGCGGCCGACGGCGAAGATCCTTTTCAGCGACCGCGCGGTGATCATGCCTTACCAGGGGATCACCGCTTTCGCCTTCCGCATCGCCAACGGCCGCAGCAATCAGCTCGTCGAGGTGGCGGCGAAGGTGATGTGGACGGGCTTCCGGTGGCGGGACGGCAAGGAGACGAGGGAGTTCCTTCCCCTCCGGCTCGAGCGGGAGAAGGTCGCCTTCTTCCCCTTGAGCTGGACGATCGTCCATCCCATCGACAGCGCTAGCCCGCTCTTCGGCCTGACTCAGGAGGACTTCCAGGAGTCGGACGCCGAGATGCTCGTCCTCCTCACCGGCACGGACGACACCTTCGCGCAGACCGTGCACGCCCGCTCGTCCTACAAGGCCGACGAGATCGTCTGGGGCGCCCGCTTCGCCAACATGTTCAACCCGCTGCGCGAAGGCGTCGTCTCGGTCGACATGAGCCGCCTGCACGAGATCGAGCGCGGCATACCCCTGGTCTCGACTTTTCCGCAGCCCCCGGCGCCGGTTCCCCGGGAGAGTCCGCCGCCCCTCCTGGAGGAGAGCGCGGGCGATCTGTCGGCCCTGCCGGCGGAGAGATTGGGATAACGGCGGGCGCCGACCGTTC
>DATNKQ010000391.1:0-4749 GCA_035603315.1 Thermoanaerobaculia bacterium | reverse complement strand
GCTGACCGGCCGCCACCCCTTCGAGCTCGAGAAGCGCCTGCTTGACGGGCAGGCCGCCGCCGAAGCCGGTGAGGGAGCCGTCGGCGCCGATCACCCGATGGCAGGGAATGACGACCGGGATGGGGTTGGTGGCGTTGGCGCGGCCCACGGCGCGGCTCGCCTTGGGGTTGCCGGTGCGGCGGGCCAGCTCGGCGTAGCTGATGGTCGTGCCGTAGGGGATGCGCGACAGCTCCTGCCAAACCTTCTGCTGGAAGCCGGACCCTGGAGGGGCGAGCGGGAGGTCGAAGTCGCGGCGCTCGCCGGCGAAGTACTCGCGGAGCTGGCGGGCGACGCCGGCGCAGCGCGCCGGGTCCCAGGTCAGGCGGTCGCCGCGGGCCTCCACCCGGCGGGTGAGCTCCTGGCGGCCGTTGTTATTGGACTGGCCGGCGGGAAGGAAGTCGAGGCCGACGACGCTCCCGCTCTCGTCGACGGTGATGCCGAGATCGGTGATGGCGTGCGACACGATGTCCGCGTAGAGATGGCTCATGGGTTTTCTCCTAGGGACGCCCACAGGTGGGCGGTGGCGAAGCTGCGATAGGGGGTGAAGGGTTGCATGAGGCTCCGGGTCTCTTCCGGCCCGGGGCGGTGGTCGAGGGCGAAGAAGCGGGTGAGGCCGGCCGCCAGGCCGGAGTCGCCCACCGGCAGGCAGTCGGCGAAGCCGCAGGCGCGCAGCATGACGTAGTGCGCAGTCCAGGGGCCCAGGCCGCGCACCGCCAGCAGCCGGCGCTCGACCTCGGTGGCGGCGCGCTCCGGAAAGCTGGCCAAGGGAAGCTCGCCCGTAGCGATCGCCTGCGCGGCACCGATCAGGTACTCGGCCTTGCGGCCGGAGAACTGGCGGGCGGTGAGATCCGCAACGTCGAGGCGAGCGACCGCCTCGGGCGTCGGATGCGCCAGGCTGCCGAGGCTGCCGCCGCCCGCCGGCTCGCCGCACAGCTCGACGAAGCGGCGGCGGAGGGTGGTGGCGAAGGCGAGGTTGATCTGCTGGCCGATGATCGCCCAGGCGAGCCCCTCGAAGGGCTCGGCGGAGAGCGGGATGCGCAGCCCCTCGCGGCCGGCGATCAGGCGCCGGGCGCCCCGCGTCCGCCGAACCTGGCGCTCGAAGGGGCCGGGGTCGAGGGTCAGCCCGAGGAGTCGGAGGGCGATCCCGTGGGCGGCGGCCATCTCCGGCGGGGCGGCGGCGGTTCCGTCCGCCCTTTCGACCCGACAGCGCGCCGCGCCCTCCCCGAGGTCGATGGCGAGGAGAGCGGGCTGGCCGGCGAGGCGCACCGCCTTGGTCAAGCCGGACGGCGAGACCCGCTCGCACCGGCTCTCGGGGTCGCGGGCCAGGTAGCGGAGGACGGCGGCGGCCCGGTAGCCGGCGGGGAGGTCGAGGACGAACTCCGCTCCCCTGCCCAGCCGGCGGTAGTCGCCGGGGGTCATGGCGGTCGCCCGCCGGAAGCTCTCGTGGAAGGCCGAGCTGCTGTCCCAACCGGCGTCGAGCGCCAGGTCGAGGATCCGCCGCCGGCCGCCCAGGAGCGCGCGGCAGATCTCCTCCACCCGCACCCGCTGCAGGAAGGCGGCCGGGGTGACGTGGTAGTGGCGGCGGAAGAGGGCGTTGAGCTTGGTCAGCCCGACGCCCGAGGTGGCCACCAGGGACTTGACCTCGGGGTAGGCGCCGGGGTCCCGGCGCACCCGCTGGGCGAGGCCGGTGGCGAGGTCGAGATCGGGATCCTGCTGGCGGTAGAAGAGGTCGGGGCGGCAGCGCCGGCAGGGGCGCAGGCGGGCGGCCCGCGCCGAGCTCTCGTCGAAGAAGAAGCGGACGTTCTCTTCGTTCGGCCGCCGCGCCGGGCAGGAGGGGAGGCAGTAGATGCCGGTCGACAGCACCCCGGTCAGGAAGCGGCCGTTGTAGGCGCCGTCGCGGGCCCGCGCCCGCGAGAGCATGAGCTCCCGCGACAGCTCGATGCTCGCGCCAGGCGCCCCGTCCGGCAGGCCCTGATGAATGTCCACGGTTTCCGTCGTCTCCATCATGGTCCTCATCTTAGAGAAACTCCGAAAGCCCGTCTTCCGGATCTCTTCGCTCGAATCCATTTTGCCATTCCTTCCCGGATCGTCCTTCCCCGGGCTCTTTTTCCGCGCGGTCCGCGATATCCTGCCCGCCGATGCCTCCGCTGACCCGCTACCAGCAGCTGATCCAGGGCTGGCTCGACGGCACCGCTCCGCCGGCGCCGATCACCGAGCTCATCGGCTTCCGCTTCACCGCCTTCGAGAACGGCGAGATCCGGGCCGAGCTGGAGGCGGGGCAGCGCCACCACAACCCGATGGGCACTGTCCACGGCGGCGTCCTCTGCGACCTCGCCGACGCCGCCATGGGGACCGCCTTCGCCGCCACCCTCGAGGAGGGCGAGAGCTTCGCCACCGTCTCGCTCGCCGCCAGCTACCTGCGGGCCGTCCGCGAGGGCCTGCTGTCGGCCACCGCCCGGGTCGTCCATCGCGGCAGGAACGTCGGCCACGTCGAGTGCGAGATCGTCGACGCGAAAGGCCGGCAGGTCGCCCGCTTCGCCAGCGCCTGCACGGTGATCCGGCCCTGACCCTCCGCCTGGTTCCGGAAGTGGCGGCCTGACTGAGAGCGTGGGAAGAATTGCCGAGACCAAGCCATTGCCCCCGGGCCGAAAGGCCTCTCCCGATTGTCATCCCGAGCGAGAGCGAGGGACCTGGGTGGGGGGAGGCCTTCCAAACCTTTGGTAGCAAAGGGTTTCGCTCCACCCATCCCCCAGGTCCCTCGCTCTCGCTCGGGATGACAATTCATGGGTTTACGCGCTGTACAGACGCTCTGAGGCTGACGGAAAGGCTGACATGACGCGAGATCTCCGATCGCAACGCCGCTTCGCGGCCGCTCTCCTGATCGGCCTGGCCGGCGTCCTGCTGCTCGCCGCCGCTCCGAAGCCGGCGAGGCGGCCCATCGCCGAGACCGACCTCTTCCGCTTCGTCTGGGTGGCCGATCCCCAGATCTCCCCCGACGGCAAGCGGGTGGCCTTCGTGCGGGTGACCGTCGACGACAAGCGGGAGGGTTACGAGACCGCCCTCTGGCTGGTCGGTTCTGCTGGCGACGAGGTGCCCCGCCCGCTCACCGCTGGCCCGCGGGACGGCTCGCCCCACTGGTCGCCGGACGGCAAGCGGCTGGCCTTCACCCGCGCGGTGGAGAAGGACGGCAAGCCGCGTCCGCCGCAGCTCTTCCTGCTGTCGATGGAGGGTGGAGAGGCGCGCCCCCTGACCGACCTGCCGGGCGGGGTGGGCGAGCCCGCCTGGTCGCTGGACGGCAAGCGGATCGCCTTCACGGCCGGCGCCACCGACAAGGAGGTCGCCAAGCAGGGCGGCAAGGGCGAGGAGGCCGCGAAGCCCCGGGACGGCAGGGAGGGGAAGGGGGAGGAGGAGCACGAGAGCGACGTCCGGATCATCACCCGGTCCATCTACCGCCTGAACGGCGGCGGCTATCTGGACAACCTCCATCTGCAACACCTGTGGACCGTCGAGGTGCCGGCGGAGGGCGCCGCGCCGAAGCCCCCTCGGCGGGTCACCGGCGGCGACTTCGACGAGGGGGGAGTCTCCTGGTCGCCCGACGGCGAGCGCCTCTACTTCCAGTCGCGGCGGGTCAAGGAACCCTCGTACGAGGGACCTCACCTCGACCTCTATTCGGTGCCCGCCTCCGGCGGCGAGGTGAAGAAGCTGGTCGACCTCGACGGCGTCGCCGCCGACTACGCCCTCTCGCCGGACGGCCGGCGCCTCGCCTTCGCCGGCATCGTCAGCGCCCATCCCCCGCGCTCCTACGACCAGCCCCACCTCTTCCTCGTCGAGGTGGGCCCGGCGGGGGCCGGCTCGGGGCTGCGCAACCTGACCGCCGGCTTCGACGCCGACGTCGACGACGGCGTCGGCGGCGACCAGCACCCGCCGCGGGGCGGCACCCCCGCGACGCCCGTCTGGAGCCCCGACGGCCGCTCGGTCGTCGTCCTGGCGGCCGACCACGGCCGCGCCAACCTCGTGCGCGTGGAAGCCGCCTCCGGAGCGGTTTCCCCGTTCACTACCGGCGACCACGACGTCGTCTGCTTCACCGCCACTCCCGGCGGCTCGCGCTTCGCCCTCGTCGTCTCCACCCCCACGGCCGTCGGCGACCTTTTCGTCCTCGACGCCGCGGCGCCTGCCGGAATGAAGCGGCTGACCCGTTTCAACGACGAGCTGTTCTCCGGGCTCGACCTGACGGCCCCCGAGGAGATCACCTACAAGAGCTTCGACGGCCGGACCATCGAGGCCTGGGTGCAGAAGCCGCCGGGCTTCGATCCGCGGAAGAAGTACCCGCTGATCCTCGACATCCACGGCGGGCCGCACTCCGCCTACGGCTGGACCTTCGACCACGAGTTCCAGTGGATGGCGGCCCGCGGATACGTCGTGCTCTATCCCAACCCGCGGGGCAGCTCGTCCTACGGCCAGGAGTTCGGCAACGTCATCCAGTACCACTTCCCCGGCGACGACTACCGGGACTTGATGGCGGGCGTCGACGAGCTCGTCCGCCGCGGCTACGTCGACGAGCGGCACATGGGGGTCACCGGCGGCAGCGGCGGCGGCATCCTCACCAACTGGGTGATCACCCAGACGGGCCGGTTCGCGGCCGCGGTGGCGCAGCGGTCGATCGCCAGCTGGGCGGACTTCTGGTACACGGCCGACTTCACCCTCTTCCAG
>DATNKQ010000390.1:0-2827 GCA_035603315.1 Thermoanaerobaculia bacterium | reverse complement strand
CGCCCCGCCGGCTCTCGCGCTGCCCAGCGACCGGCCGCGCCCCGCGGCGCGCAGGGGGCGGGGCGCCGTGGCGCGCCTGACGCTCGCGCCGGCGACCGCCGCAGCCCTGGCAGCGGCTGCCCGCCGGGCCGGCGGCAGCCTCTTCGCCGGCCTCTGCGCCGCCTTCGGAGCGCTCCTGGCGCGCGCCAGCGGCGACGACGACATCGTCTTCGGTACCGCGGTCGCCAACCGCGGCCGGGCCGAGATCGAGCGCCTGATCGGCTTTTTCGTCAACACGTTGGTCCTCCGCCTGGACCTCTCCGGCGCGCCGAGCTTCCGGGAGCTTCTGGAGCGAGTTCGGGAGACGGTGCTCGGCGCCCAGGCGCACGAGGATGTGCCCTTCGACCAGCTGGTCGAGGAGCTGGCGCCGGAGCGCAGCCTCGGCGTGCAGCCGCTGGTCCAGGCCCTGCTCGTGCTGCAGAGCGCGCCGCCCGGGAAGCTGGCGGTGCCCGGGCTGCGCCTGACGCCGGTCGAGGGCGCCGGCGCCGCCGGCGCCAAGTTTGACCTTCTGTTGACGCTGCGCGAGGCGCCGGACGGCGGGCTCGGCGCCCGCCTGGAATACGCCACCGACCTGTTCGACGGCACCTCTGCCCAACGGCTGCTCCAACACCTGGCGACGCTCCTGGCGGCAGCAGCCGCGGATCCCGAGCTACGGCTGGGGGAGCTGACGCTCTTGACCCCCGGCGAGCGCAGCCAGGTCCTGGTGGAATGGAACGATACCGCCGGCGCCGCCACGGAACGGTGCCTGCACGAGTTGGTCGGCGAGCAGGTGGGGCGCAGCCCGGAGGCGGTGGCCGTGGAGTTCGAGGGCGCCTCTCTCACCTACCGCGAGCTGTGGGAACGCGCGGGCGCCCTCGCCTCTCACCTCCATTCGCTGGGCCTGGCTCCCGAGGACCGGGTGGGGGTCTTCGCCGAGCGCTCGCTCGCTCTGCCCGTGGCTCTGCTGGCGGTGCTGCGCGCCGGCGGCGCCTATGTCCCACTCGACCCTTCGTATCCCTCCGAGCGCCTTTCCTGGATGGCCGAGGACGCCGGCATGCCGGTCGTACTCTGCCAGGAGCGCCTGGTCTCCAACCTGCCGCCGTGCCAGGCGCAAAGGGTTGTGATCGAGACGGCCTCCGAGGGCCGGGGAGGGGAGGATCTGCCGCCGGTCCTCGCCGACCAGCTGGCGTACGTGATCTACACCTCGGGCTCGACGGGCCGACCCAAAGGGGTGATGAACAGGCACCGGGGGATCGTCAACCGCCTGCTCTGGGGGCAGGAGGCCTATCCCCTGCACCCGGGTGAGGGCGTGCTGCAGAAGACCCCGGCGAGCTTCGACGTCTCGGTCTGCGAGCTGTTCTCGCCGCTCATCGCGGGCGCGCGCCTGGTGATGGCAAGGCCAGGCGGTCACCAGGACCCGCGCTATCTGGCGGAGGTCATCGCGGCGGCGGGCGTCACGCGGGTGCACTTCGTGCCGTCGATGCTGGGGGCCTTCGTGGAGTCGGGAGAGGCGGATCGCTGCCGCGGCCTGGAGCAAGTGATCGCCAGCGGCGAGGCCCTCGCGCCCGAGCTGGTGGACCGCTGGTACGGCCTGGGGCTGCCGGCCGAGCTGCACAACCTTTACGGACCGACCGAGGCGTCCGTGGAGGTGACCTTCTGGCCTTGCGTGGCCGGCGAGGCGCCGGTGCCCATCGGCCGGCCGGTGGCCAACACGCGGATGCAGGTGGTGGACCGCTGGTTCCAGCCGGCGCCGGCGGGGGTGGTGGGGGAGCTGTGCATCGGCGGAGTGCAGGTGGCCCGGGGATATCTCGGCCGGCCGGAGCTGACCGCGGAGCGATTCGTTCCGACGCCGTTCGCGGAGGAGCCGGGAGCGCGCTGGTACCGCACGGGCGATCTCGCCCGCTGGCGCGCCGACGGGGCGATCGAGTGGCTGGCCCGGCTCGACCGCCAGATCAAGTTGCGGGGTTTCCGCATCGAGCTCGGGGAGATCGAAGCGGCGCTGGGACGGCACCCGTCGCTCAGGGAGTGCGCGGTGGTGGTGCGCGAGCGGCGCGGCGACCCCCGCCTGGTGGCGTACGTGGTGCCGGCCGGCGAGGCGAAGCCTTCGGCTGGCGAGATCCAGGCCTTCCTGCACGAGCGCCTGCCGGAGCACATGGTGCCTGCCTTCGTCGTCCCGCTAGCGGCCCTCCCCTTGAACCCCAGCGGCAAGGTGGACCGCCGCGCCCTGGCCACCAGCGAGCTGGCGCGCGAGCCGGAGGGCCAGTGGATCGCGCCCCGCACGCCGGTCGAGGAGGTGCTGGCGGCGATCTGGAGCGACCTTCTGGGGGTCGAGAGGGTGGGCGCCGGCGACAGCTTCTTCGAGCTGGGAGGGCACTCGCTGCTGGCGATGCGGGTGGTGTCGCGGGCGCGCGATGCGTTTGGGATGGAGCTCTCGGTGCGCACGGTCTTCGAGGCTCCGACGCTGGCGGCGCTGGCGGCCCGCATTGCGGGCGACGGTGGCGGAACATCGGCGCCACCGCTCCTGCCCGCCGCGCCGCGGAGCGGCGAGCTGCCGCTCTCGTTCGCCCAGGAGCGGCTCTGGTTCCTCGACCAGCTGGAGCCGGGGAGCCCGCTCTACAACGTGCCAGTGGCCCTGCGCCTCTACGGCCGGCTGGACGTGGCGGCCTTCGCCGCCACCTTCGGCGAGATCGTGCGGCGGCACGAGGCGCTGCGCACCGGCTTCGCCTCCCGCGACGGCGCGCCCGTGCAGGCGATCGCGCTGGCGGTCTTGCTCGCGGTGCCGCTCGCCGACCTCTCCGTCCTGGCGGCG